>NZ_JBIVVI010000719.1:0-4768 GCF_044757675.1 Kitasatospora sp. NPDC091257 | reverse complement strand
CCCCGCCCGTCCGGGCCGACTCCCCCTACCGCGCCGCCGGTAGAGTGTGGGCACGCCTCACCGCACAGGAACCGGAGACGGCCATGGCCAGCTACAGCTCCCACAAGGACGACTTCCTCAAGCGGCTCCGCCGCATCGAGGGCCAGATCCGTGGTCTTCAGCGCATGGTCGAGCAGGACACCTACTGCATCGATGTCCTGACCCAGGTCTCCGCCGCCAGCCGCGCCCTCCAGTCCTTCGCCCTCCAACTCCTCGACGAGCACATCGAATGCTGCGTCCGGGACGCCATCGCCGAGGGCGGCCAGGAGGCGAGCACCAAGATCCGCGAGGCCAATCAGGCCATCGCCCGTCTGGTCAGGTCCTGACCCTCGTCAGCGACGCAGGCTCCACCCCGGCTCCCGGCTGCTTACGCGCCGGGAGCCGTCGCCATGACGGGGTGGGGGTATGCTCGACGGGCCATCCGGCCTGTGGAGCAGCCGACTTGGGGGATCAACCGGGTCGTCGATCGACGACGCCCCGACGCCCTGACGCCCTGACGCCCTCAGACCCGGTCGAGCGGGCGGTGCGGGCCGTCGGGCAGCTCGACCGCGATGGTGTCGCCGGGCCGGACCGGGCCGCCGGTGCGGACGATGCCCATGATTCCGGCGCGGCGCACGATCGTGCCGTCCTCGGCGCGGCCGACGACCTGCTTGAGCAGGCCGGGCCGGTAGGCGTCGATCTGGGCGCACGGGTTGCGCAGGCCGGTGATCTCCACCGCCGCCTCCGGGCCGATCCGCAGCACGGCGCCGACCGGCAGGCCGAGCAGGTCCACGCCCTCGGTGGTGATGTTCTCGCCGAGCGCGCCCGGTGCCACGTCGAAGCCCGACTCGCCGAGTTCGGCGAGCAGTTCGCGGTGGATCAGGTGGACCTGGCGCAGGTTGGGCAGGGTCGGGTCCTGGGCTACGCGGGAGCGGTGCCTGACCGTCACCCCGGCGTGCACGTCGCCCTCGACGCCGAGTCCGGCGAGCAGCGTGATGCCGTCCCGGTTCGGCTTGGTGAACGAGTACTCGGCGTTGCTGCTGACTGCCACCACGGTGCCGCTCATGTTCCGGGCTCCCTTCACGGACGTTCGTTCGATCGACACTGAAGCACAGCCACCGTGCGGCCAGCCCTCCGAGGGTGCCCGCAGCAGCGGCAGCACGACCTCGTCCAGGATCTCCTCCACCACCTGGTCCGGCGCCACCGTCCCGCCCGTCAGGAAGGCGTCGCGCAGCAGGTCGAGCGGGAGCGAGACGACCCTCGGGGTGATCCGGTCGGGGTTGATCTCGCCCCGGTCGGCGGCTCTGCGCAGCATCGTCTCCAGGGTGTTCACCGGGCCGCCGGAGGTCAGCGAGCCGGTGAAGCGGGCCCGGAGTTCCGGGTCGCGGAGCAGGTCGACCAGGAAGGCGTGCACGGCCTCGCCCGGCAGGTCGTCGAAGCGGTGCAGCAGGCTGCGCATGAAGAGCAGCATGTCGGTGCGCAACTCGCCGGTGTCCGGCGGTTCCTGGAAGTCCGGGGCGTTGTGGCCGAGGGCGGCGATGACCAGGGCGGGGCGGTTCGGCCAGCGTCGGTAGAGCACCGGTTTGCTGGTCCGGGCGCGGGCGGCGACGCCGTCCATGGTGAGCCGGTCGTAGCCGTGCTCGACGAGTTCGCCCCAGACGGCGTCCAGGATCGCCCGTTCCAGTTCGTCGCCGCGCCGCCGCACCGGCTTGCCCTGCTCCACGGGTTTCCGCACCCACCCCTCGTAGATACGTTGCGTTTCTTGTGGGCCCGAGTCTACAGTCGGAAGCAGGAAACGCGCCGTATCTTATGGCCGGACGGCCGAGGGGGATCCGTCATGCTCACCGTTCACAGCACTCGCCCCGCCCACCCCGACCGTGCGACCGAGGTCCTGGTGGTCGGCGCCGGCCCGGTGGGCCTCGCGCTCGCCCTCGGCCTGGCCCGCGCCGGGGTCGCCTGCCGCGTCGTCGAGCGGGAGCCGGGCTTCCGCGACCGGGGCGTGCGCGGCAAGGGGATCACCCCGCGCACGCTGGAGGTCTTCCACGACCTCGGCGTCGCCGACGCGATCCTCGACCGGGGCACGCTCAACCTCAAGGTCCGCACCTACGAGGGCGACCGGATCGTCGGGGAGGTCGACCCGGCGCCCACCAACCGCCCGACCCCCGACCGCCCGTACAACGGCATGCTGCTGCTCGCCCAGCACCACACCGAGGCCGTGCTGCGCGAGCGGCTCGCCGGGTACGGCGTCACCGTCGAGACCGGCACCGAGCTGGTCGGCCACACCCAGGACGCGGACGGCGTGCTCGCCACCCTCCGCCGCGACGGCCGCACCGAGCAGTTGGGCGCCCGCTACCTGGTCGGCTGCGACGGCGGCCGCAGCACCGTCCGCAAACTGGCCGGCATCCCCTTCCTCGGCGAGACCTGGGACGAGGAACGCTTCCTGATGGCCACCCTGGACGTGGACGGCCTGGACGCCGACCGCATGCACCTGTGGAACCACCCCCGACTGGGGGTCGGCGCCCTGGTGCTGGTCCCGATGCGCGAGGACGACACCTGGGCCGCGCACGTCCTCGTCGAACCGGACGGGCACGGCGAGCTGCCGGCCCCGACCCCGGAGACCTTCCGCCGGCTGTTCGCCGAACGGGCCGGTCTGCCCGGGGTCCGGCTGCACGAGCCGACCTGGTCCACCGTCTGGCGGCCGACGGTCCGGATGGTCGAGCGCTACCGCGACGGCCGGGTGTTCCTCGCCGGGGACGCCGCGCACTGCCACTCGGCGGCGGGCGGCCAGGGCATGAACACCGGCATCCAGGACGCGCACAACCTGAGCTGGAAGCTGACCGCCGTGCTGCGCGGCGCACCCGAGGCACTGCTGGACAGCTACCAGGCCGAGCGGCTGCCGGTCGCCGCCGCCGTCCTGACCGCCACCTCCACCCAGCACCGCAGGCTGTTCAGCGCCGACGGCGCCCGCGCCCTGACCGACCAGTTCCGCACCATGTCCAACGCGGCGGGGGCCGACTTCACCGGGCTGTCGGTCGGCTACCGGGGCGGGCCGCTCGGCCGCGACCTCGACGACACCACCGGCATCCGGGCCGGCGACCGCGCCCCCGACGCGCCCTGCACCACCGCCGACGGCACGCCGACCCGGCTCTTCGACCTGTTCCGCGGCCCGCACCTCACCCTGCTGACGGTCGGCGAGCACCCGGCCCTGCCCGCCGACTCCACCCTGTCCGACCCGTCCGACCCGTCCGACCCCTCCGACCCGTTCGATCCGCCCGCCCTCCCGGGCCTGCGCCGGGCCGCCGTGCTCGATCCCGGCGGCCACGTCGCCCGGGCGTACGGGCTCCGCGGCGACGCCGTCGTGCTGGTCCGCCCGGACGGCTACGTCTCGCTGACCGGCGCCACCGTCGACCGGGCCACCCTCGCCGCCCACCTGGCGGACTACGCCCCGGTGGGCTGAGCCCCGGTCCGGGCCCGCTCGTCGGCGTCGGCGTCGGCGTCGGCGTCGGCGTCGGCGTCGGCGTCGGCGAGCCACAAGTACACCGGCGCGAGCCCGAGTTCGATCGCCATCAGCACCAGCTGGAACCAGTGCGGCCGGCCGTCCAGCACGATCGACAGCACCCGCGCGAGGCCGCCCAGCAGGAGCACCGCCGCCAGCCACCGGACCGCCCGGGCGGGCACCGGCGCCTGCCGGGCGGCCCGGATCCAGGCGACGCCGTACCCGGCGAAGACCGCGCCCATGAAGCGGCCGAAGCTGCCGACCGTCGGACCGGCATCCGCGATCCCGGGCATCGCGGCGTTTCCCAGCAGGATGTGGAGGAACCCGATCGCCACGCAGGCGATCCCCATCGTCCACGTGAGCACCCGTAACGCCTTGGCCATGACCCACCCACCCGTCAGAGGTCTGGTTGACACGTGTCTACCAATCGTGCCCCACCAAGCCGGCGCCGACAAGTAGACATGTGTCAAGTAGCCTGGCCCGCATGCCAGTCCACGAACGACGCCGTCGGCTCTCCCTCGCCGAGCGACGCGCCCAGCTGCTCTCCGTCGGCGCCCGACTGTTCGCCGAACGGCCGTACGAAGAGGTGCTGATGGAGGAGGTCGCCGAGCGGGCCGGAGTCTCCCGCGCGCTGCTGTACCGGCACTTCGCGAGCAAGCACGACCTCTTCGCCGCGGTCTACCGGGAGGCCGCCGACGGCCTGCTCGCCAAGACCCGCTTCGACCCGGCCGACACCCTGATCGAGCAGCTGACCGAGGGCATGGACGCCCACCTGGACTACTTCATCGCCAACCGGCACGCCGTGCTCACGGCCAACCGGGTGCTGGCCGGGGACCAGGTGATCCAGACGATCATCGCCGAGGAGCTCGACGCCCTGCGCGGCCGGCTGCTCGGCGTCCTCCCGCTCGCGGACGAGCGGGCGCGGCAGGCCGTGTCACAGGTCCTGCGCGGCTGGCTGGTGTTCGTCCGGGTGCTGGTCATCGACTGGCTGACCGAGGAGACCTGCACCCGCACCGAGCTGCGGGACGCCTGCATCGGTGCCGTACTGGGCGCCCTCCGGCCGCTGCTGCCCGCCGATCCGGCACCCGACCGGGGGCGCCGAGGGCATATCATCGGGGCGTAACGGGAGAAGCACCGCAAGCGTCCAATTGCCTATGAATATATGACAATTAAGCGCTTCGACTCCTCTCGACCAGCCGGACCTCCGAACCCCGCGAAGGGACCCATGGACTCCGTCGCAGCCGACCCCCGGAC
>NZ_JBIVVI010000718.1:0-4794 GCF_044757675.1 Kitasatospora sp. NPDC091257 | reverse complement strand
GGGTGCGCACGGCCGACTGCCGGGCACCCGGCGGGGCCTCCCTCGCGGTGGGTCCGGCGGGGCCGATGAACGGCCGGGCGGCGTCCGTCAGTTCACGGAGCACTTCCGCATCGTGGCGCCCACAGGGCTCACCGGCGATGAAAATAGACCCTGAACTCCAAGCCGTACAGCCGCCCTCGGACCTTCGTCCTGATCCAGAGCGAGAACAGGTCCGCGTCGCCGTGGCTGGAGCGGTTCTCAGTACGGACACGCCGACTCAGATACTCGAACGACAGCATCTCCCAATCGACCAACAGGCCGGGGATCCGTTCGACCGAACCGTGCAGCAGATAGAGACACATCAGGTCCACCGGATGTGTGTCGTGTGCCAGCCGCGTAAGGAATCCATCGGAAAAACTGTCCCGCAAAGGTGTCTCCAGTCGTCCCACCCGCCCTGTCCCCGCATCCTGGGCACGGGGTGAATCCACGGCCTTCGGGACGGTTTTCGGCGCCGCTTCGAACCGGCCCGGCTCTTCCCGGCCTCCCCGACCGGCGAGGCATGAGCTCGACGTCCCACGCCCCACGTCCCACGTCGCTGGTCGCTGGTCGCTCGATCCGCCGAGGCCTCAGGGATCCGTCGGGGGCGGCCTTCGACCTGAGGTGGAGTTCCACGGGCCGGAAGATGGACCCCGGGGCGGACATGCCCCGGACCTGAGGCGGACGCCTCGCGTCACGACCGCCTGGCACTGTGTCAACTGTCTTTGTTGAAACGGATGTTGATGGCATTCGTCGGTCGGATTCGGGAGGACGGCATGGCGGACGGGGCGGCGGATCCGAGGCTTCGGAGGATCGGATCGAAGGGTCGGCGGTGGCGGGGCACGGCCGGGCGGTCGGCGGTCGTCGTACTCGCCGGCGCGGGCCTGCTGGCGACCTCGGCTCCGGCCGCCGGCGCGACGGACGCCCCGGCGGCGCCCTACCGGGTGGCGGCGGGCGGGGCGCGTACAGCGGACGGGGCGCGGAAAGCGGACGGGGCGGCCCTGGACGCGGTGGTCCGGGCCATGGTGCGGGAGGGCGGCGCAGCGGCGACGCTGGCCCGTGTCCGGGAGAACGGCTCCACGGCCTGGAAGGGTGCGGCCGGCGTGGCCGACCTGGCCACCGGTGCCCCCGCCGATCCGGACGGCCGGTTCCGGATCGGCAGCGTCACCAAGACCTTCGTCGCGACGGTGGTCCTCCAGCTCGTCGCGGAACACCGACTCGGCCTCGACGACTCCGTCGAGAGCCGCCTGCCGGGCGTGGTGCGGAACGGCGCCGGCATCACCGTGCGCCAACTGCTCAACCACACCAGCGGCATCCACGACTTCACCGAGGACCCGGCGTTCGACGCCGGCAACGAGGCGACGCTGCGGCAGTGGCTGGCGGGTGGGCGCTGGACGTCCTACCGACCGCAGCAGCTCGTGGACATCGCCGACAAGTACCCGCGGTACTTCGCCCCCGGACAGGGCTGGCACTACTCCAACACCGACTACGTGCTCGTCGGCATGATCATCGAGCGCCTCACCGGCCGCAGTTGGGCGCAGGAGGTGGACCGCCGCATCATCCGGCCGCTGGGTCTGACGGGCACCTCGATGCCCATCGACTCGCCCTTCATTCCCGGCTCGCACGCGCACGGCTACTACAAGCTCGCCACCGGCCCCGCCGACGTGACGCTGCTCAACCCGTCGATGGCATCCTCGGCCGGGGCGGGCATCTCCACCACCGCGGATCTCACCCGCTTCATCTCCGCCCTGCTCGGCGGGCAACTGCTCGGCCCGGCCGAACTCGCCGAGATGAAGCGCACCAGCGGCCCGGGCGAGACCGTCGGCTACGGGCTCGGACTCCAGCGGATGACCACGCCCTGCGGCGAGTTCTGGGGACACAGCGGCGGCATCCCCGGCTACAACACCCTGCTGGTCGGCGAGGTCACCGGAAAGCGGCAGTTCGCCACCTCGATCAACCGGTACGACCTGTCCGACCCCGCCGCGATGCAGCGGACCTCCAACGACCTGTACTCCACGGGCACCTGCGGCGGCCGCCAGCCGGCCGCCTCGCCGTCGGCCCTCCCGTCCGCCGCCGCGACACCGCGGTCCACCGGACCGCTCACCTGATCCGAGCCCCGGATCCGCGCGCCCGCACGGCCACGGACGCGTGGATCACCTGGGTGTTCAGCAGCAGTCGCAGCCCGGCCGGCAGCCGCAGGCGTCCGACTCCCTGCCGGGCGGCGGGGTGAGCCCGGCGGGCGCGCAGCAGCGGCCCTTCTCGTCGGCCTCGGTGCGGGTGCGGTCGTCGGCGTCGGCGACCACGGCGGTGCGCAGGTCGTCCAGCGCGTGCCCGAGCCGCTCGTCGGCGAGCTCGTACCGGGTGCGGCGCCCCACCGGCACCGCCACCACGCGGCCGCAGTCGCGCAGGCACGCCAGGTGGCGACCGGGCAGCATGAGCATGTCCGTAATGAACGATTGTGTTCCCTATGCCCCGGGGATACCGTCGGTAGTGGTGAACGAATCCGCCCCCTGCCCGCCGTTCACCCTCGAACCCATTGGGGGACCGCCATGGCCACCTCGCGCGCCCTGGCCGAGGCTTCGCCCGCGACCGCACGTCGGGGCCAGCACCCGGGGATCGCTCTCACCGTCATCGCGGCGACACAGCTAATGGTCGTCCTGGACATCACGATCGTGAACATCGCGCTGCCGCACATCCAGTCGGCGCTGGGGTTCAACACCACCGAACTGTCCTGGGTGATCAACGCCTACACGCTCACCTTCGGCGGGCTGCTGCTGCTCGGCGGGCGGGCCGGCGACATCCTCGGGCGGCGGCGGGTGTTCATGGTCGGCGTGCTGGTGTTCAGCCTGGCCTCGCTGCTCGGCGGCGTCGCGCAGTCCTCGGCCTGGCTGCTGGCGGCCCGGGCGCTCCAGGGCCTGGGCGGCGCCATCGCCTCGCCGACCGCGCTGGCGCTGATCGCCACCAACTTCAAGGAGGGCCCGGAGCGCAACCGGGCCTTCGGGGTGTTCTCGGCCGTGGCCGGGGCCGGTGGCGCGATCGGGCTGATTCTCGGCGGCATGCTGACCTCCTGGCTGTCCTGGCGCTGGGTGTTCTTCGTCAATGTGCCGATCGGCATCGCGATCGCACTGCTGGCGCCGCTGTACATCAACGAGTCCGAGCGCCACCCCGGGCGTTTCGACCTGACCGGCGCCTTCACCGCCACGGCGGGCATGGTCTCGCTGGTGTACGGCTTCATCCGTGCCTCCGACCACGGCTGGACGGACCCCGTGACACTGACCGCCTTCAGCCTCGCCGCCGCGCTGCTGGTCGCGTTCCTGTTCAACGAGCGGCGGGTGCCGCAGCCGATCACCCCGCTGCACCTGTTCCGCGACCGCAACCGCTCGGGCGCGTACGGGCTGATGCTCTGCGTGGCCGCGACGATGTTCAGCATCTTCTTCTTCATCACCCTGTTCGTGCAGGAGATCCTCGGCTTCAGCCCGCTGCGGGCCGGCTTCGCGTTCCTGCCGATCAGCGTGGCGATCATCGCCGCCGCCCAGTTCGCCGCCCGCAACCAGCTGCGCTGGGGCCCCAAGCCCTTCCTGGTGACCGGCTCGCTGCTGGTGCTGAGCGGGGTGGTCTGGGCGACGCAGATCGACATCGACAGCACCTACGTCGGCGGCATCCTCGGCCCGACCCTGCTGTTCGGCTTCGGCATGGGCTCGATCTTCGTCCCGGTGATGCTGACCGCCGTCTCCCACGTCGCCCCGCACGAGACCGGCGCGGCCACCGGCATGCTCAACACCACCCAGCAGGTGGGCGGCTCGCTCGGCCTGTCGATCCTGGTCACGGTGTTCGGCACGGCCAGCCGCAACGAGGCCCGGCAGCAGGCCGGGGCGTTCCTGCGGCAGGCCACCCCGCAGCAGCTCGCCCAGTTCCGGGCCACCGGCCGGCTCCCGGCGCCGTACTCCTCGCAGGTGCTGGTGCACGGCATCGCCAGCGCGTTCCAGATGGGCCTGGTCTTCGCGGCGCTGGCGGTGACGATCGCGGTGTTCGTCATCAAGGTCGGCCACCTGCCGGTGCCGCCGGCCGTCAGTCCTTCGGGGGGCGGCGCTTGACAGGGCGTCGGGGTGACCGGGAGAGTCTTTCTTGCAATGGTTTTCATCTTCGATAACTGGTGCGGGTGAGCGCTGCCCGTTCCGCCGGTCACCGCCGCCCACCACCGGTCGAAGCCCACGCATCCCCGAAAGAGGACCTCCATGTCGCTCGACGTCTCCCCCGCCCTCCTCGCCCAGGCCCAGCAGGGCCGCGTGGACGAGGCCGACTTCCTCGACACCGTCCGCACCTCCCTCCCGTACGCCTACCAGGTCGTGTCCGGGCTCAGCACCGAACTCGCCACCGGCCAGGAGGAGTTCACCACCGACAACACCACGCCCAGCGACGAACAGCGCGCCCAGCTGCTGCGCGCACTCGCCAGCAACGCGATCCGGGGCAGCCTGGAGAGCCACTTCGGGGTGAAGCTCGCCTTCGTCAACTGCCACCGCGTCGGCGCCTTCCGCCCCGGCGCCGAGGACGGCGCGGCGTACCGCGAGTTCACCTCGCTGCACAACCAGATCCGCAACCAGAGCCCGGAGCTGCGCAGCTGCTGACAGCCCCCGGAGGCGGCCAGGACGCGGCGGCTCCCACCCAGCCCCCCCGGGTGGGTGCCGCCGCACCTGTCACCCCCGTTGCGCCGTGTTGGGGGCCGGTGAACGGATCGTGCGTCGATCTTGTAGGACGGCGCGGCGGCCGCGTAAGTTGGAA
>NZ_JBIVVI010000717.1:0-4795 GCF_044757675.1 Kitasatospora sp. NPDC091257 | reverse complement strand
GCCGACGGCTCGGGAGCGGACCCCTCGGGGCCGCCGTCGGACGGCTCGGGCGCGCCGCCGCCGTCGGGGCCGCCCCCGTCCGGGCCGCCCTCCGGCCCGTCGCCGTCCGGGCCGGACCCGTCGCCCTCGGGCTCAGGCTCCTCCTGCTGCGCGTGCTCCTCCAGCGTCCGGTCCAGCTGTTCCTCGTCCAGCCCCGGCGCGTCGAAGGGGTTGCGGCGGCGCCGGTGCGGCAGCGCCAGCTGCGCCGCCTTGCGGACGTCCTCCTCCTGCACCTCGGTGCGCCCGTCCCAGGCCGCCAGCGCGACGGCGGTGCGGGCCATCACGATGTCAGCGCGCAGCCCGTCCACCTCGAACGCGGCGCACACGGCGGTGATCTGACGCAGCGCCACATCGGTCAGCTCGACCTTGGGCAGCAACTCCCGCGCCGCGACGATGCGTTCGGCGAGAGCCCACTCCTCCGCGGCGAACCGCTCGGAGAAGCCGGTCGGATCCGCGTCGTAGGCGAGCCGGCGGCGGACCACCTCGGCGCGCTCGGCCGGATCCCGGGTGGCGGCGATCTCGACGGTCAGGCCGAACCGGTCGAGCAGCTGCGGCCGCAGCTCGCCCTCCTCCGGGTTCATCGTGCCCACCAGCAGGAACCGGGCCGCGTGGCGCACCGACACGCCCTCGCGCTCGACGTAGGAGCGGCCCATCGCGGCGGCGTCCAGCAGCAGGTCCACCACGTGGTCCTGGAGCAGGTTCACCTCGTCGATGTAGAGCACGCCGCGGTGCGCCCTGGCGAGCAGCCCGGGCTCGTACGCCTTGACGCCCTCGGCCAGCGCCCGCTCCAGGTCGAGCGAGCCGACGATCCGGTCCTCGGCCACGCCGACCGGCAACTCGACCAGCTGGGCCGGCCGTTCGGAAGCGGGCGGGGAGACGTGCGGCCCGTCCGGGCACTGCGGGTCGGGCGCGGCCGGGTCGCAGGCGAAGCGGCAGTCGTCCACGGTGGCGATGGACGGCAGCAGGCCGGCCAGCGCGCGCACCATGGTCGACTTCGCGGTGCCCTTCTCACCGCGCACCAGCACGCCGCCCACGGCCGGGGAGACCGCGTTCAGCAGCAGCCCGAGCCGCAGGTCGGCCATGCCGACGATCGCGGTGAACGGATAGCGGACGTCACTCATGCCGTACCCCACTCCTGTCGTGCCCGGTTCCGCGGCACCGTCCGGTCCTGTGATCCTGCCCGGCTCCGTGATCCTGCCCGGCTCTGCTGCCGTACTCGGCACTGCCGCCGTACCCGGCTCATGCGTCACTCCCAGGGGCCCCGGGCGGGACGAACGGCAGCGATCCGGCCGCCGGCACCCCGCCCTCGATCAGCTTCCACAGCGCGTCGGTGTCGGCGTGCTCCTCGATCAGGTCGCCCAGCCGGTCCAGCCGGGCCTCGCGCGCCGCGGCGAAGGAGGTGTCCGGGGCCGGGACGAACGCCCGGCCCGACAACGCGGCGACCTCGCGCAGGAGTTCGCGGCGGAACCCGTCGTTCTCCAGCGCGCCGTGCCAGGTCGTGCCCCAGACCGGGCCCACCCGGCAGCCGTCCAGACTCCGCCCCCGGCCGTCGGAGACGAACGTGTCCCCGCCCTCGACGGTGACCACGCCGTGGTGGATCTCGTAGCCCTCCACCCGCTGCCCGTACGCCTCGCCGACCGGCCGCGCCAGCACCTTCTCGGCGCCGAACCGCACCTGCGTCGGCAGCAGGCCGAGGCCCTCGACGGCCCCCGCCCTCGACTCGACCTCGTCCACGATCGAGCGCGCCAGCATCTGGTAGCCGCCGCAGACCCCGAGGACCGGCAGCCCGGCCGCCGCCCGGGCCCGCAGCGCCGGCTCCAGACCGCGCTCGCGCAGCCAGGCGAGGTCGGCGACGGTGGCCCGGGTGCCGGGCAGCACCACCAGGTCGGCGTCGGCCAGCTCCTCCGGGCGGGTCGCCCAGCGCACCAGCACGCCCGGCTCCTGCGCGAGCGCGTCCATGTCGGTGAAGTTGGACAGCCGCGGGAAGCGCACCACGGCCACCCGCAGCACGTCCGCGCCGTACGGCCCGGGCCCGTCCGCCCGGTCCACCACCGTCGACAGGTCCAGCGAGTCCTCGGCGTCCAGCCAGAGCCCGGGCAGCATCGGCAGCGTGCCCAGCACCGGACGGCCGGTCAGCCCGTGCAGCATCTCCAGCCCGGGCGCGAGCAGCCGCGCGTCACCGCGGAACTTGTTGACGAACCAGCCGGCCACGTGCCGCTGGTCCTCCGCCGACAGCAGCGCCAGCGTCCCGTACATCGCCGCGAAGACCCCGCCGCGGTCGATGTCCCCGACCACCACCACCGGCAGGGCGGCGGCCGTCGCCAGGCCCATGTTGGCGATGTCGCGGTCGCGCAGGTTGATCTCGGCGGGCGAGCCCGCGCCCTCGCAGACCACCACGTCGTAGCGGCCACGCAGGTCCGCCAGGCACTCCAGGGCGCGCTCCAGCAGGACGGGCTTGCGCTCGCGGTAGTCCAGCGCGCCCACCTCCGCCACCGGCCTGCCGAGCAGCACCACCTGGCTGCGGCCGTCCGCGCCCGGCTTGAGCAGCACCGGGTTCATCGCCGCCTCCGGCTCCACCCGGGCGGCCTGCGCCTGCATCGCCTGGGCGCGGCCGATCTCGGCGCCGTCGGCGGTGACGAAGGAATTGAGCGACATGTTCTGCGCCTTGAACGGCGCGACCCGCACGCCCTGGCGGACGAGCCAACGGCAGATCCCGGCCGTCACCACGCTCTTGCCCGCGTCCGAGGTCGTCCCCGCGACCAGCAGCGCCTTGCTCATGCCCGTCCCCTCTTCCTCAGCAGCATCCGCAGCAGGACGTGCCCCGCGACCGTCGTACCCAGCGCCAGTGCGCCCACCCGCCGGGAGAGCGCACAGGCGCGCTCGATGTCGTCCACCGTCACCGGCCGCAGCTCCGCACCCAGTACGGGCCGGTGCTCCACCCTCTCGCCGTACCGCAGCGCCCCGCCCAGCCGTACGCCCACCGCGCCGGCGAACGCCGCCTCGGCCTGGCCCGCGTTCGGGCTCGGGTGCGCGGAGCCGTCGCGCCGCCAGACCCGCCAGGCCGTACGGGGCTCGGGCGCGGCGGCCACCGTCAGCAGCGCCGTCAGCCGGGCGCCCGGCCAGCCCGCCAGGTCGTCCAGCCGGGCCGAGGCCCAGCCGAACCGGGCGTAGCGCGGCGAGCGGTGGCCCACCATCGCGTCCAGGGTGTTCACGGCGCGGAAGGCCAGCAGGCCGGGCGTGCCGGCCAGGGCGCCCCAGGTCAGCGCGTTCACCACGGCGTCGGCGGTGTTCTCGGCCACCGACTCGACCACCGCCCGGGCGATCTGCTGCCCGTCCAGCGCGCTCGGGTCCCGCCCGCACAGGTGCGGCAGCCGCTCCCGGGCGGCCGCGAGGTCGCCCGCGGCCAGCGAGCGGCCGATGGTGCGCGCCTCCCGGGTCAGCGAGGTGCCGCCGAGCACCGTCCAGGTCGCGGCCGCCGCCAGCACCGCCCGGCTCAGCGGACGCCGGCCCACCGTACGGTCCAGGGCGAGCGCGCCCGCCGCGACCGCGCCCACGCACAGCGCCGTGTACCCGGCCCCCGCGCCGCGGTCGTCGCGCCACAGCCGACGCTCCAGCCGGGTCGCGGCGCTGCCGAAGACGGCCACCGGATGGCCCCGGCGGGGGTCGGCGAAGCGGGCGTCGGCGACATGGCCCGCGACGGCGCCGAGCGCGAACGCGGCGGCGCGGGCCAGCGGGCGCGGCGAGGAGGAGGGCCCGAGCGGGGTCATCGGGGGCACGGCGGAAGGCAGCTCGGAGTCCGGTGGGGCGGGGCAGCCTGCATCGCGTGCGTGTCCTCACTCAGGGTCCGCGCCCTGGATCGACGTGACGGGGGCGAGAGTCTCCTGGCTTCCGGGTCGAACGCACCCCCGGAGCCTTCCAGCGGCCGTCGACGGCCGCCGTGGCGATGTTCCGAGCGTGCTCCCCGGTGACAGTGGCGGGACCGCGCCGGAATTCCACCGGCTTCCTCTCCATGCCTCCGTTTGGCCCCAGGATCCCATCACGGGCCCGAACCGGGAGTCAACCGAGGTCACGGAGGGGTTGGTCACACGCGGACGCCGCCGACAGGCCGGGGATCGTCCGGCGCGGGGCCGCTGACACGCCGGGGGATCCCCGGCGCGGCACCGGTCCGCGGCCGGGCCGCTTCGTGCGTTCGGCGGCTGGGGCAGGACCGGGGCCACGCCTGCGGTTCGGTGGCAGGCACCGCGGAAAGCCCCCGCCGCCGCCCTCGCCGCCCTCGCCGCCCGCTTCCGGCACCTCCTCGGCGCCGCCGGGCCGCCGCCCGGGTGACCCGGACGGCCCAGCCCGGTGGCCGGGCGGACGGAGCGCCGGTGAACTGGTGCCCGAACACCGTCCGGTCCGTGAGTAACAGAGCGGGGAGCGAAATGCGTTGGGGAACCGCCGCCGTCGTGGCGGCCGCCGCGGTCGGGGCCGCCGTGCTGGTGATCGGCCGTCGGGCCTCCGAGCGGACGGTCCGTCCGGTGGCCGCCGTCCCGGAGTCCGGGCCGGTCGTGGTCCGCGGCCTCGCCCCCGGCCGCGTCACCTTCACCCGCGGCCCCGAGAGCCTGCGCCCCGGCCGCTGGGCGGTCGAGTGGGCGGACGGCGGGCACGCGGTCGTCGAGGAGGTCCTGCACAGCGACGAGCGGGGCGTCACCCGCCGGCTGCTCCGCGCCGACCGGGGCACGCTCACCCCCGGCACCGAGGTCCGCTTCACCCCCCG
>NZ_JBIVVI010000716.1:0-4797 GCF_044757675.1 Kitasatospora sp. NPDC091257 | reverse complement strand
TTTTTAAAGCCCCCGCCCACCCCCCACAAAAACCCCCCACCCACCCCTCTTCCCCACCCCCCCGCTCTCCCCATGTTGTGGGGCCCCGGCCCACCACACCCCCGATTGCCTAACGTGCAGGTCAGCGCGCGTTTCCGCGCGGCTTGAGGGGGAGGCCGGGGAGCTCCGGGGCGGGCAGGCGGTCGCCCGGGTAGCCCTGGACGGCGCCGAAGCGGTCGGTGGCGGCCTGCCACTCCTCGCGGGCCTGGACGATGTCCTCGTGGGACCGCCCGATGAAGTTCCACCACATGACGATCCGCTCCTCGAACGGCGTGCCGCCGAGCAGTACCAGGCGGGCGTCGGTCGCGCCGGTGTTGGTGAGGGTGAGCGTACGGCTGCCGGGGGCGACGTAGCCGAGTTCGGCGGGGCGCAGCGGGGTGTCGAGGAGGTGGACCTCGCCGCTGTCGACGAGCAGGCCGTGCTCGAAGGCGGGGTCGACGTCGAGGGTGACGACGGCGTGCGGGCGCAGGGTCAGCTCGGCGCCGAGCAGCGGGGTGAAGGTGGGGACGGGGGAGGTGTCGCCGGCGAGGGTGCCGAGGAAGACCCGTGCCTCGCCGCCGTCCAGGGCGACCGGGGCGGGGGCGTGGTGGCGGAAGTCGCGCCCGGTGTGCCGGTGCTCCTCGGGCAGGGCGACCCACAGCTGCACGCCGTGCAGGACGGTGGTGGCCGGGGTGGAGACCTCGGAGTGGGCGATGCCGCGGCCGGAGGTCATCAGGTTGACCTCGCCGGGCCGGACGTACGCGTGGACGCCGAGGCTGTCGCGGTGCTCGATCTCGCCGGTGAACAGCCAGCTCACGGTCTGCAGCCCGGTGTGGGGGTGCGGGGCGACGTCCATGCCGCCGGTGCCGGCGACGTCGTCGGGCCCGTAGTGGTCGACGAAGCACCAGGCGCCGATCGTGGTGCGGGAGCGCTGCGGCAGGGTGCGGCGCACGGTCATCGCGCGCGGGCCGCCGAGCGGGACGTCCCGGGCGGGCAGGACCTCCACCCGCGGGTCGGCGGCGGGCGTCTCGACGAGGTCGGTCTCGGCGGTGCTCACGGGGGTCCCTCCCAGATGGTGATTAGTTCTATATTCAACTATCATGCCATGGCAGAGTGGCGGGCGACAGTGCGACCAGCCTAAGGAGTCCAGGTGAGTGATGTGACGGTGGTTCCGACGGACCGGCGGGTTTTCATCGACAAGCAGAGCCCCCAGGCGTACAAGGCGCTGCTCGCCGCCGCCGAGGCGGCGCGCGAGGTCGCGGCCGAGGCCGGGCTGGACCGCCGGCTGATCGAGCTGGTCAACCTCCGCGTCTCACAGATCAACGGCTGCGCCTACTGCCTGCACGTGCACACCAGGGCCGCGATCCGCGAGGGCGAGACCGCCCAGCGCCTCGGCGTGCTCGCGGCCTGGCGCGACACCGAGGTGTTCGCCGACCGGGAGCGGGCCGCGCTCGGGCTGGCCGAGGCGACCACCTCCCCGGCGGACGCGGCACTCCAGGAGGCCGCGTACGGCGTGGCGCGCGAGGTGCTGAGCGACGAGGAGATCTCCGCGGTGGTCTGGGTCTCGATCGCCATCAACTCCTTCAACCGGGTATCCATCCTGAGCAAGCACCCGGTCCGCCCGGCCCGGTAGTCGCGACCGCAGGAGGGTCTCCGCCTTCCGGCGGAGGTCCTCCATTGGCGGGTGTACGACCGGCTCCTTCCGGCGGGGGATGACCGACCGTCAGCGCTGCGGCGAGGCTGGGCGTCGAGGGCGAGGGAGTGCTCGCCGACGGCGAAGGTGGGGTCGCATGGCACGTCGTACGTTTGTCTCCGCGCTGGTGGGGGCGGTCTGCCTGGCACTGGCCGCGCCGCTGGTCCCGGCAGGTGCGGCCGAGGCCGCCGACGGACGGCCGGGCTCCGGCGACCCGCGGGCGGCGGCCCTGCGGGCGCTGACCGACGCCGGCGCCGTCGGGGCGATCGCGGAGGTCCGGGACGGGAACGGCGCCTGGCGCGGGGCGTCCGGCGTCTCCGACCTGGCCACCGGCGCACCGCTGCGCACGGACGGGCGGTTCCGGGTCGGCAGCGTCACCAAGGTGTTCATCGCCACCACGGTGCTCCAGCTGGTCGGGGAGGGGCGGATCGGCCTGGACGACCCGGTCGAGCGGCACCTGCCCGGGCTGGTCCCGAACGGCGACCGCATCACCGTCCGTCAGCTGCTCGGCCACCGCTCCGGACTCTGGGACCCCACCAACGAGAAGGGCGGGGTCTTCCCCGACTGGACCGAACCGGCGGCCGTCCGGAACTGGCTGGACCAGGGCGGCCTGACCCGGCACATCACCCCGGCCCAGGTGGTGGCCTCCTCGGCGGCGCACGCGCCCACGTTCCCGCCGGGCACCGGGTACGGCTACTCCAACGTCAACTACACCCTGCTCGGCATGATCGTCGAGAAGGTGACCGGGCACGGCTACGCCCAGGAGGCCACCGCGCGCATCCTGCGCCCGCTCGGTCTGACCGGCACGTACTTCCCGGGTACGGCCACCGGCATCCGGGGCCCGCACGCGCACGGCTACTGGACGCTGCCCGAGGGCCCCGGCCCGGAGGACCGCAGCGACCGGGACGTGACGGTGGCGAGCGTCACCTGGGCGAACTCGGCAGGGGAGGTGATCTCCACCCTGAGCGACCTGAACCGCTTCGAGAAGGCCCTGCTGGGCGGCCGGCTGCTGCCGCCGGCGCTGCTGAAGGAGATGACCACGACGACCCCGATCGTGATCGAGGGCATGCCGACCGGACTGGGCTACGGGCTCGGGCTGGCCGGCTGGCAGCTCTCCTGCGGTCCGGTCTACGGGCACGATGGCTCGGTGCCCGGGTACAGCACCCAGCTGTGGAGCTCGGGCGACCGGCAGGTGTCGCTGTCCGTCACCCCGCGCGGCGACCAGGCGCAGTTCCTCGCGCAGATGCAGGCGGAGGCCGGCTTCCTGGAGCAGGCCTTCTGCGGGACGGGGACGGCGGCGCAGGAGCCGGCGGTGCAGGGGTCAGCCGTCATGGTGCCGAGGCTGGGCTGACCGCCTGCTGTTCCCTGTTCCACCGCTCCGGCTCGTCCGCGCGGGTCCTCGACCGTGCGGGCGGGTCGGAGCGGTGCCGTTTCCGCCACCGGGGGGCCGACAGCCCGGGGCCGGGCACCCGGGAAAACCGGTGGCACCGGCTTCCGCCGGCGGTGAGAATGCACCGGTGATCCCCTCGCCGCTGTCCCCTGCCCAGGATCCCCGCGCCTGGTCCGTCGCGCCGGACTATCCGGGGATGCAGGACCTGGTCGCCGGTCTGGAGGTGCCCGCCGGAGCCGCGATGGGCGTCATGGGCGCGCTGGAGACCTCCCGCGAGCTCATCCGGCACTCCTACTACCGGTACGAGTTCGCCACCGTCGCCGTCACCCAGGCGCTGTTCGCCCTGGAACAGGTCCTCGTCGAACGACTGGCCGTCGAGGAGCCGCTCCGGGAGCTGATCGGACGGGCCGTCGCCGAAGGGCTCCTCGGGCCCGGGCTCGTCACCGAGATCGAGGCGAGCCTGCGACTGCGCGACAAGCTCGCGCGGGGCACCGTGACGACCGGCGCCGTGACCCCGGAGCGGGCCGTCACGCTGGTGCGCGCGGTCTTCGACGCCGTGTCCGCGCTCCTCCGCCCGCCCGTGGCGGCGGCCGAGACCGGCGGGACCACGGAGGAGGAGTCGGCCCGGGCGCGGCTCGACCGGCTGTGGGAGGAGCACCGGCGGGCGCCGTTCCCCAGGAGCTTCCTCGGGGTGGACATCGCGGGGGTGTGTCTGATCCTCCTGGAGGACGCCGTCGCCTCCGCCGTGCTCCGGGAACAGGGCGGCGGATTCGACGACCGCAGCATCTCCGACCTCTGGCACCGCATCGCCGACCTCGACAAGGTCGTGCCCCTGATCGACGAGCAGTACTGCCGCGAGCACTTCGCCAGGCTCCGGACGGTGGCCGGGCTGGTGGCCGCGTCCCACCTCCCGCCCGCGACCTGACCTGCGCGCCGAGGTCGCGCCCGGGGCGCCGGAGTTCCGCTCGGCGGCCCGACTGCGTACGGTGATGCACGCATCATCGGCAGCGGAAAGGGGCGCGCGTGACGGCGGGGACGGAAGACGACTCGGGGACGGTGCTGACCACCGAGCGGCTGGTGGTGCGTCAGTGGACCATGTCCACGGCCGACCAGGACCGCGCCTTCGACATCTACTCCCGCTGGGAGGTGGCCCGCTGGCTCGGCCGGACCCCACGGGCCATGACCGGGCCCGAGGAGGCCCGCGCCTTCATCGAGCGCTGCCGGAAGCGGTCCGCCGACCCGCGCTTCGGCGCCTGGGCGGTCGAACGACGCGACACCGGTACGGTCGAACGACGCGACACCGGTACGGTTGCCGGCACGGTCCTGCTGGTGCCGTTGCCGGACGGGGACGGCGAGATCGAGATCGGTTGGCACCTCCACCCCGACAGCTGGGGCCGGGGCATCGCCACCGAGGCCGCCCGGGCCGTCCTGGCCAAGGGCTTCGCCGACGGCCTGACCGAGATCCGCGCCGTGCTGGCCCCGGACAACACCCGGTCGGCGGCCGTCTGCCGGCGCCTGGGGATGACGGGCACCGGGCCGACCGACCGGTGGTACGGCCGACAGCTCGCGGAGTTCCGCATCGGACCGGATCAGGCGGCGCAGGCATGACGGACATGGTGGGTGCGACGGACATGGTGGGTTCGGCCGATGTGACGCTCAACCTCTGGCGCCGGCCGCTCGGCGAGGTGCCGGCCGA
>NZ_JBIVVI010000715.1:0-4797 GCF_044757675.1 Kitasatospora sp. NPDC091257 | reverse complement strand
CTCGGACAGCCCCTGGAAGCCGGTGGCCGTCAGGCTCGCGGTCCCCCCGCGGGTGTGGTGGCTGCTGCACACGCCCAGCAGTACGTCGTCGCGGGTGAACACGCCGGCGCCGGAGAAGCCCGTCCACGGTGATGCCGGGCCGGGCCGGTCGGTGGGCGCCGCGGGGGGCGCCTCGGGGGGCGGGGAGGTCAGCGACAGTTCCAGGTCGGCGCGGCCCAGGAAGGAGCCGAGCAGCACGTCGCCGTCGATCTGCCGGGTGGTCGGCCGCATCCGGTCGATGGCGAAGTCCGGGAAGCCGACCGCGGTGAACGCGATGCGGCCGAGCCGGGTGGGCGCGACGCCGAGCCGGATCGGCGGCAGGTCGCCGTGGTCCTCGGCCAGCACGAGCAGGGCCAGGTCGAGGGAGGGGTCCTGGTGGCTCACCACCAGGTCGACGGCGACGGGTTTGCCGCTCCCGCCGGCCGTTCCGGCCGCCGGACGGACCTCGTAGGCGTAGCGCTCGGAGTCCTCGAAGGCGTGGCGCACGGAGAGTGCGAGACCGCTCGCGAGCAGGAAGCCCGAGGCGAGGAACCGCGTCCCGCCGGTCGTCCGGTCCCGTCGGGCGACCATGACCACCCTGCTCAGCATGCCGTTCGGGCCGCGCCGCATGCCCTGTCCCCCACCAGCCGTTCGGACCGTTCCGCAAAGCCTCCCCGGTGGTGACTACCGCCGTCCGCCGGGCGCCGCCCGGCGTCAGTCGGGCAGCAGGATCCCGGCCTCGGAGTTGGTCAGCACCGCACCGCCCTGCTCGGTCTCGGCCGTCAGTTCCAGCGACACCGTGTGGGTGGCGGTCCTGGCGCCGGCGGCCTTGGCCCCGCCGGAGACCACCCAGAACTTGACCCCGCCCTCGACCTCGGCCGAGGCGGTGACGGCGACCTCGACATCGAGCTTGACCGAGTTGACGCGCAGCCGCACCGGCGAGCCCTCGCCGTCGGCCATCGCGGTGGCGAGCTCCTGCCGAAGCGCCCGAATGGTGTCCGCGAGCCCGATCTCCATACCCGTCCCCTTCGGCCTGCTCCCCGTACACCGGGTGCGGCTACGAGATGATCATCAGTGGGACATGGTAGGCCACTCGCACCCGCCCGGTCCGGGCGACCGGTGAACGGCCGCCGGGACCGCTCGGTGGTACGGCGCCGCGCCCTCGCGGCGGCCGTACCGTCGAGCGGCCCCGGTCTTCCCACCGGACCTGCCCGGCCGGTCAGGCGAGGAAGGGCTCGGGCCCGAAGCGGCCCCAGGCGACGAAGGCGGCCAGCAGGATGTAGACCGCGTCCACCGCCACCAGCCGGTACTCCCGGCGGCGCATCCGCACGGTCGCCGCCCCGGCCATCAGCAGCACCAGCCCGACGGCCGCCAGCGGCACGAACACCGGCGCGATGCCGAGCACGGCGGGCAGGACCAGCCCCGCCGCCGCCAGCACCTCGACGGCGCCGATGGCCTTCACCCCGCCCGCGCCGAAGTCCTCCACCCAGCGGCCGCTGGCCCCGGCGGCGGCGATCCTCTCCTTCGGCACGGCCACCTTGAACGCGCCGCCCAGCAGGTACACGGCGGCCAGCAGCCCGGCGACGATCCACAGCGCGACGTTCACGGCGTTCCCCTCTCCTCGTGGATCGACCCGGGTCAGTGCTGGTACATGCCGACCTCGTAGCCGCCGCCGGGCTGGCGGAGCATCACATTGGCCCGGTTGAAGGCGTTGATGAGCGCGATCACGCAGACCAGCGCGGCGAGCTGCTCCTCGTCGTAGTGCTTGGCCGCGTTCGCCCACACCTCGTCGCTCACCCCGCCGGCCGCGTCCGCGAGCCGGGTGCCCTCCTCGGCGAGTTCCAGCGCGGCGCGCTCGGCGTCGGTGAACACGGTGGCCTCGCGCCAGGCGGCGACCAGGTTGAGGCGCACCGGGTCCTCCCCGGCGTGCACGGCCTCCTTGAAGTGCATGTCGATGCAGGCGCCGCAGCCGTTGATCTGGCTGGCGCGCAGCCGCACCAGCTCCTGGACGGCATACGGCAGGCTCGACTCGGCGACGGGCTTGTTGGCGGCGATCAGGTGCTTGAAGACCTTGCCCATGACGGGGCTGGCGAAGGCGTTCAGGCGGGGTTCCATGGTGTGCTCCTCGGTCGGTGGTCCCGTTGCTGCCCGTGAAGACAGGACAGCCCGCCGTTTCGTGACATCCCCGCGCCGCCCGCGCGCCGTGACCTGCGCCACACCACCCGCCCGCGGGCCGCGGCAGGCCTCGGATAGCCTGCTGGCCACGATCGGGACAGGGGGAGTCCAGGGTGAGTTCGACGGATGTGGCGGGCGCGGCCGGGTACCGGCCGCTGCTGTTCTCCATCGCCTACGGGATGACGGGTTCGGTCGGCGACGCCGAGGACCTCGTCCAGGACACCTTCCTCGGCTTCACCCGCGCCGAGCGGGCCGGCACCGTGATCGCCGACCCGAAGGCGTACCTGACCACGACCGTCACCCGCCTGGGCATCAACCACCTGAAGTCCGCCCGGGTGCGCCGCGAGAGCTATGTCGGCGAGTGGCTGCCCGAGCCGGTCGTGACCACCGCCGGGCGCCCCGGCCCGGCCGAGCACGCCGAGCTGGCGGACACCCTGTCGATGGCGTTCCTGGTGCTGCTGGAGGCCCTCTCCCCCGTCGAGCGCGCGGTGTTCACGCTGCGCGAGGCGTTCGGGTACGGCTACCCGGAGGTGGCGGAGATGGTCGGCAGGAGCGAGGCGAACTGCCGTCAGATCCTCTCCCGTGCCCGCAAGCGCCTGGCCGCGGCCGAGGACGGCCCCGTCCTGCCGGCCCCGGCCCACCGCGCGCAGGGCGAGGAGCTGGCCCGCCGCTTCTTCGAGGCCGCCGGGGGCGGGGACCTGGACGCGCTGCTCGGCATGCTCGCCCCCGACGTGGTGCTCCAGGGCGACGGCGGCGGCAAGGCCCGCGCGCTGGCGCGCTCGCTCACCGATCCGCGTCGCCTCGCCCGGCTGCTGGTCGGCGGCCTGCGCCGCGTCCGCCGTCTGGGCGCGCGCCTCGTCCCGGCCCGGGTCAACGGCCGCCCGGGCGCGGTGGTGTACGACGCCGAGCAGCGCGTGGCCAGCGTCATCGTGCTGGACATCGACGCCGACGGCGCGGTGCGGGCCGTCCACGCCGTGTCCAACCCGGACAAGCTCGGCCACCTCGGTCCGGTCTCCGACCTCGGGCTGCTGCCGGCGCCGAAGTGACCCTCCGGCGAGGCCACCCACCGGCGGAACCACCCCGCCGGCACAGTGACCCCGCCGACGCAGCGGCCCCGGCGACACAGCCGCGCCGGTGCGCGGGACATGCGGCGGCCCGGGCCCGAACGCCGGACCCGGGCCGTTCACCCCGAGGGTCAGGGGGTGGTGCAGACGGCGGTCGCCAGGATCGACTCCGTCGCGGTACCGGTGTTGGTGCCGCGCACGACCCAGGAGCTGCCGCTCGGGTAGGAGTCGGTGAAGAAGATCCGGAAGGCGCTGGTCTGGCCGCCGCCACCGGTGGGCACCTGGCCGGAGGGACAGGTCACGGTGGCGAACCCGTTGCCGCCCGGGGCCACGTCGACGAAGTCGCCGAAGACCTGGTTGTGCGCGGACAGCAGCGCGGGGTCGGCGGCGGCCTCGTCGTGGGGCACCACGACGCTGGGCTTGCCGGCGGGCTTGCCGTCGGCGAAGGCGACGGCGGCACTCGCGGCCAGGACGCTGAAGGCGGTGAGGGCGGTCAGGACGAGGGGCTTCGTACGGGCCACGGCGGCCTCCTGGGGTGTGGGGTCGGGCTGTGTCGACGGCGGGCCGTTCCCCGCGCCGGCCCCGATCCGTACCCGAACCACCCGGGTCCGCCGCCGGGGAAGGCATCCGCTACCCGGGCGGAGGAACCCCGCTGCCCGGCCGGGCTAACGGGGGCCGCACTCCCCGATTCGATCAACGACACGTCACCGGGGGAAACATGAGCAGCCGTCACCTCGGCCGGCTCCAGCCGCCGGTGACAAGCCGAACGTCAGCTACTCGGGCAGCGCCCTGCGCATCGTCCGGACCCCGGGACGCGGCTCCACCACCCACGTCCGCACCCGGGTCCGGGCACCGGTCACGCCGGCGCCCCGGCGACGGGGCGGCGGCGGGTGAACCAGCAGGCCAGCAGCAGGTTGGGCACCCAGCACAGCCAGGCGATGGCGGTGTAGGAGGTGCGGAAGTCCAGGTGCGCGGCCATGGCGACGGCCAGCATGAGCCGCAGGGTGACGGCGGCGAAGGTGAGCGCGAAACTGCGGACCATCCAGCGGCGGTGGTCGACCACCCGCCCGTCGAGGATCGCCCGCAGCCCGGCGCCCCCGGTCACCAGCCAGGCCACGGCCAGGCAGGCGAAGCCGGTCCCGGAGACCGCGCCCCCGTACGCGACGGGCGCCATCAGCAGCGCGCCCGCTCCGCCGACCAGGCAGCCGATCAGGTAGGTGACGCCGATCCGGCGGTGCAGGCGCGGGCGGCGTTCGCGCAGGCGGCGGGAGAACTGCCACGGCCCCACCAGCAGAGCGGCGAGCGCGCCGAAGATGTGGATGTAGAGCGGCACTTCGTGACTCAGGTAGGTGGCGCGCTGCTGCTCGATGAAGACCGCCGGATCGAAGCTGAGGTACTTGGCGGAGACGACGACGATGAGGGTGGAGAGCACCGTCATGACGGCCCAGCCGGCCCGTGTGATGCGCATGGGTCGAGTCTCGGGCCCGGCACCGGGGGTCGGCATCCGGGTTGTCCCCGAGAAAGCACCCTCGGATAACCC
>NZ_JBIVVI010000714.1:0-4801 GCF_044757675.1 Kitasatospora sp. NPDC091257 | reverse complement strand
TTTTTATTGATCCGGCGCCCACCTATATATACACTACTACTAACACTGTTTCCCTACCCGACGCTCTTCCTATCTCCGCCGCGGGGCGGCCCGCCGCCGGGCGGCCCGCCGCGAGTGATCACCGGGGCCAGTACAGTGAGGCGCACTGCCCGGCCGCGCGGACGGGCCGGGGCGCGCGAGGGGGCCGGGGTGGCGACGCTGGGTATGCACCGGGACTTTCTGCTGGAGTTCGCGGCACTGGAGAAATCCGTGCAGCGCAGGGTCTTCGACGTGTTCGAGAAGTTCACCGGAGCGACGCACACCGGCGCGCATCTGGAGAAGCTCACCCACCAGCGGGACCCCCGGATCCGGACCATCCGGATCACCGACTTCTGGCGCGGGGTGGTCCTCAAGGCCGACCGGGGCGACGGGTACATGCTGTTGAAGGTGCTCCCCCACGACAAGGCGAACGACTGGGCGTACAAGCACCGGGCCTCGGTGAACGCCGCCACCCAGGGCGTCGAGATCCGCAACGACGTCGCCCTGGAACGCGCCACCGAGTCGCTGAGGGCCCTGGCCCCCGACGAACCCCGGAGGCTCTTCGCCGACCGCTCCGACAAGGTCCTGCGCAGCCTGGGCATCGAGGAGGAGATCCTGCCGATCATCCGGCTGCTTCCGGACGAGGCCCATCTGGAGGCGCTCCACCGGGTCCTGCCGGAGCAGCAGTTCGACGTTCTGATCGGCCTCGCGAGCGGGATGGAGCCGGCCGACATCGACCGTGAGATCGTCCAGGCGTACGCGCGGGCGGCGGCTCCGGTGAACGCCGCGCAGCCCGAGGACGGGCTGGTCTCGGCGATGGCCCACGCGCGCGGCCGGGTCGCTCTGGTGTCCGGCCCCGAGGAACTGCGGGAGATCCTGGAGCGCCCGTTCGACGTGTGGCGGATCTTCCTGCACCCGGCCCAGTACCGGATCGCCTACCGGGAGTCGTACAACGGGCCGGCCCGGGTGACCGGCGGCCCCGGGACCGGGAAGACGGTGGTGGCCCTGCACCGGGCCTATCACCTGGCGCGCCGGCTGCCGCCGGACGCACCTGACGGATCGATTCTGCTGACCACCTTCACCAAGGACCTCGCCGGCGAGCTCGAACGCTGCCTCACGCTGCTCATCACGGACGAGCGGATCAGGGCGAAGGTCCGGGTGGTCACCGTCGACGCGCTGGCGAACGAGGTGCTCCGCCGCTCGCGGGGCGGCGCCCCACTGAAGACCGTCTTCAACCGGCGCGCGGTCCTCGCCCGCTGGGGCCGGATCGTCCGCCGGCTCGGGATCGACTTCACCGACGTCTTCCTGGACCAGGAGTGGCGGCAGGTCGTCCTGGCTCAGGCGATCGAGAGCCCGGAGCAGTACCTGAAGGCACAGCGGTCCGGCCGCGGTACGGCCCTCGGTCCGCTGCAGAAGGCCCAAGTGTGGCGTGCGGTGGCCGCGTTCGAGGACGAGCTGCGACAGGCCGGGGAGTTGACGTTCCTGCAGGTCTGCGCGCAGGCCGCGCGGGCGCTCGACGAACAGGACGACCGCCCGTTCCGGCACGTGGTGATCGACGAGGCGCAGGACCTCCACCCCGCGCAGTGGAGGTTCCTCCGCGCGATCGTCGCGTCCGGACCGGACGACCTGTTCCTCGCCGGCGACCCGCACCAGCGGATCTACGGGAACAAGGTCTCGCTGCGCTCACTCGGAATCCAGGTCGTCGGACGGTCCTCCCGACTGCGGGTCAACTACCGGACCACGCACGAGATCATCAGCTGGTCCGCGTCCCTGCTGACCGGCGAGCGGCCCGACGACATGGACGGCGGCGAGGACTCCCTCGTCGGCTACCACTCGACCCTGCACGGCGCGCACCCCGAGGTGCACGGCCACGTCGACAAGGCCGACGAGATCCAGGACCTCGTCGCCCGGATCGCGGAGTGGACCGCGTCCGGCGTCGCCCCGGAGGACATCGGCGTCGCCGCCCGGACCGCCCAGCTCGGCCGCGAGGTCGCCCAGGCCCTGGAGCAGGCCGGGACGCCCGCCTACGTGCTCGGCAACGCGCCGTCCCCCGGCGTCCGGGTCGGGACCATGCACCGGATGAAGGGCCTGGAGTTCCGCTGCGTCGCCGTGGTGGGCGTGAGCGACGGCCTGGTGCCCATGCGCAGCGCGATCACCCCGGTGGACACCGACCCGCTGCAGCACCAGGAGGACCTCAGCGGCGAGTTGAGCCTGCTCTTCGTGGCGTGCACGCGTGCACGCGAGGCCCTCAGCGTGTCCTGGCACGGCACACCGAGCGTCTTCCTCGAACCGGTCGTCCCGGCGCAGCTGCTCGCACGGTGACCCGCGGCGCCCCGGGCGACGCGTCCTCGACGAATCGTTCCGGGTGGTCGATCGGCCCGGAAGTTGCCCGGGGCCCGGAGGGGTGGGGTAATGGGAGGCGGCCGGTGTTCGAGCGTGTGACGAGCAGCCCCGGGAGCGTGGGATGAGCGGTGGGCCGGAACCGATCAGTGCCGAGGGCCTGCGTGCGGTGCAGGCGGACCTGGCGCAGTTGCGGGAGGAACGGGAGAAGGTGGCCGCGACGCTGCGCGGGCTGGAGCCGGTGGGGGACCGGGCGGATGCGGCGGACGAGTTGCAGCGGGCGTCGGAGGTGACCCGGCTGGACCGGCGGATCACCGAGCTGGAGGCGCGGCTGCGGGAGGCCGAGGTGGCCGGGAAGCCGTCCGCGCGGGTGGTGGGGGTGGGATCGACGGTCACCGTGCGGTTCGACGACGGCACGGAGGAGACGGTCGAGATCTCCGAGCTGGCGGAGGAGCGGGACCTCACCCTGGTGACCTTCGACAGCCCGCTCGGGAAGGCGCTGCTCGGGCGGCACGCCGGGGAGACGGTGAACTACGAGACGCCGGCCGGCGCGGCCAGCGCGGTGGTGCTGTCGGTGGGCGGCACGGAATAGCCGGCACGCAGTAGCCGGGGCGGAATAATCCGAACGGAATGATCGGAGCGGAATTCCCGATCGTTCTTTCGGAATGTCCGGCAGGTTTTCCGGACACCCGGCAAAGGGATATCCGTCGAATCTCCGATAGGCGCCGCTTATCGGCTCACAGGATTCACTTCTTTGACGCCCGCGGCGACGGACCGCACACTGGACTGCGGAAATCCAGGAATGGCCGGAAAGCCGGAAACGGGGCAGGACAGCGCATGGGCGGTACCGACGGAATGCCCGTGCCCCGCACCGCCCGCTGGCTCCCGGCGGCCGCCGCCGTCGCCGTCGCCGCCTGGGGCGCCAACCAGTTCACCGCGCTGGCCACCGTGTACCGGGCGCGCACCGACTGGTCGGCGCTCTCGCTGGCCGCGATGTTCTCGGTCTACCTGCTCGGCCTGCTGCCCGGTCTGCTGCTGGGCGGGCCCGCCGCGGACCGGTACGGCCGGCGGCGGACGGTGCGCGGCGCGCTGGGCCTGTCCGCCGCCGCCAGCGTGGTGCTGGCGCTGCCGGACGAGCCCTCGGTGTACGCCGCCCGGCTGGCCACCGGCTTCGCGGCCGGGCTGGTCTTCCTGGCCGGGACGGCCTGGCTGCGCGAGCTCTCCGGGCCCGCCGTCCCGCCCGAGCGGAGCGCCCGCCGGGCGATGTACGCCACCGGTACGGGCTTCGCGGCGGGCGCGCTGGCCTCCGGGGTGATCGCCGAGTGGCTGCCCGGCCCGACGGTGCTGCCCGCCCTCGCCCATGCGCTGGGCTGCCTGCTGGTGCTGCGGGCCACCCGCGGACTCCCGGAGACCGCCCGGAGCCACGGCCGCGGCGGCGGCGGCAACGGCAACGGCAACGGCAACGGCAACGGCAACGGCGGAAGCAACAACGGCAACGGACCGGCGGCCGTCCGCCACCCCCGGTTCCGCTACGTGGTCCTGCCCGCCAGCCCGGCCGTGCTCGGCGCCGCCACGGTGGCGTACGTGGTACTGCCGCCGCTGGTCGCCGACCGGGTGCCCGGCTACGCGCCGCTGTTCAGCGGCCTGGTCGCGGCGCTGACCCTGGCCACGGGCGTGGTCGCCCAGCCCTTCGCCGCCCGGCTGGACGACGCGGACAGTGCCCGGGCCACCCTCACCGCGATGGCCACGGTGATCGCCGGGCTGCTGCTCGGCGCCCTCGCCGCCGCCCTCGACTCGGTGGGCCTGGTGGTGGCCGCCGCCCTCGTCCTCGGCACCGGGTACGGGCTGACGCTCGGCGCGGGGCTGCACGAGGTGGAGCGGCTGACCCCGCGCGCCTCCGGGCCGACCTCCGCCTCCCTCTACCAGAGCATCACCTCCAGCGGCTTCCTCACCCCGCTGCTGCTCGCCGGCACCGCCGGCCACGCCTCCTATCCGGCGCTACTGGCGGGCATGGCGGCCGTCGGTCTGCTCTGCCTGGCGGTCACCGCCGCGCACAGCCGCCGCCACCTGCCCGACCCGCCGGACCCGTACGCCGCCGCCAGGGGGGAGGATTCATCCGTACAGACCTGACGGAGACCATCGAGGAGCCGACGACCATGGGCCGAGTGACCGTCCCCCGCAGAGTGCTGCGCCTGCGCCAGGGCGCGCCCTCGTACCGTCCCGACACCCTGGCCGCCGAGGAGCCGATGGAGATCCGGGTCGGCGGGCGTGCGCTGACGGTGACCATGCGCACCCCGGGCAGCGACTTCGACCTGGCGGCCGGGTTCCTGGTCAGCGAGGGCGTGGCGCACGCCGCCGAGCAGGTGGCGGGCATCCGCTACTGCGCCGGTGCCACCGCCGACGGGGGCAACACCTACAACGTGGTGGACGTCCTGCTCGCCCC
>NZ_JBIVVI010000713.1:0-4810 GCF_044757675.1 Kitasatospora sp. NPDC091257 | reverse complement strand
GCCGGCAAGCCCGTCCCGGGGAAGGCGGTCCCGGGGACGGGGACGGCGGCGGCGCAGGGCCGGGCCGGTGAGTCCGCTCCCGGTGCCGGTGCGGCTGTCTCTCGCGGTGCCGGTGCCGCTTCCGCTGCCGCGGTGACGGAGTCGGCCGGTGATCCGGCGGCCTGGGTGAAGCCCGGCCCGGAGCCGGCCGAGCCGGTGCCCGTCCCCGACAACGACCCGCTGCTCGGCGCGTTCACCCTGCTGTACCGCGGGCTGCCGGCCGCCCAGGCGCGGATGCTGCGCACCCTCACCCTGGCCCCGGCGCAGACCGCCGACCCGCGCACCGCCTCCGCGCTGGTCGGTTGCCCGGTACCGGACGCGGCCGTGACGCTGGCCGCGCTCGCCGAGCGGGAGCTGCTCGGCGAGGAGGCGCCGGCCGCCGACGGCACCGCGCGCTACCGGGTGCCCGGGCGGCTGTACCCCCGGCTGGTCCGGCTGCGCGAGCAGGAGGACCGGCCCACCGAGACCGAGCTCGCCCGGGCCCGGCTGCTGGAGCGGATGGTCCGGCTCACCGAGTCGGCCCGCGCGCTGCTCGACCCGGCGGTCGGCCCCGTCCCGGAGCCGCTGCCCGCCCCGCTGCGGCTGCGGTCGGCCGCGCACGCCCGCGAGTGGCTGCTCGGCGAGCGGGAGCTGCTGCTCGGCGCGGTGGCCGACGCGATCGGCCAGGGCGACCTGGACGGTTCGGCCGGGCGGCTGGTCACCGCGCTGCTGCGGACGCTGCCGCTGACCGGAGCCGCCGCCCCCACCGACCTCTACCGGCTGCACGAGCTGGTGCTGACCGTCGCCGAGCGCGCCGGCCGGCCCCGCCGGGCCTCGGCCGCGCTGCTCAACCTGGGCGACCTCCAGGCCTCGGCGGGCCGCTGGGAGCCGGCCGCCGTCCACTACCGGGCCGCCCTGGAGCACGCCCGAAGGGCCGACGACGAACCGCTCTGCGCCCGGGCCCTGGAGAGCGCCGCCAACTGTCACCGGGCGCTCGGCGACGCGGTGCGGGCCGCCGACTGGTACGGGCGGGCGCTCGGCCTGCGGCAGGCCCTCGGGGACCACGCGGCCGAGGCCCGGCTGCTGGCCCGGGTGGCCGAGGCGCACACCGCGCAGCGCCGTTTCGACGAGGCCGACCGGGAGTACCGGGCCGCGCTCGCGGTGCTGCGCCGGCTGGGCGACGAGCGGGGCCGGGAGGCCGTCGGCGGGGCCCTCGCGGACCTGCGGGAACGCGTGGATGCCGGGTGGTGATAGGCATTTCGGAGGTATTGTCGAAGATGCCCGGTTGGGACGTCTTTGGCGGGTAAGTCGCAGGGGAAGCCTACGAACCTGCCAATGTGTGCGGGAAAATTATTCACTTTGGAAGGCTGACACGCCGACTGGGCTTCATTACACTCGGACTCAGTCGCGCAGCGATCCCGCCCCGGGCTGCCCCGGAGGCTTCCCCACGTGCGCGTCGCCCACCGGTCTTCTCCGGTCGGGACCCCCATGGCAAGAGGACGTGTTCACCCGTGAAGGTCGGCATCCCCCGCGAGGTCAAGAACCACGAGTACCGCGTGGCCATCACGCCCGCCGGCGTGCATGAGCTGGTCCGTAACGGACACGAGGTCTACATCGAGGACAACGCCGGTGTCGGCTCCTCGATCCCGAACGAGGAGTACGTGGCCGCCGGCGCCACCATCCTCCCCACCGCCGACGAGGTGTGGGCCACCGCCGACCTGCTGCTGAAGGTCAAGGAGCCCATCGCCTCCGAGTACCACCGGCTGCGCAAGGGTCAGACCCTCTTCACGTACCTCCACCTGGCGGCCGACCGGGCCGGCACCGACGCGCTGGTCGCCTCGGGCACCACCGCCATCGCGTACGAGACCGTGCAGCTGTCGAACGGCGCGCTGCCGCTGCTCGCCCCGATGTCCGAGGTCGCGGGCCGCCTGGCCCCGCAGGTCGGCTCGTACCACCTGATGCGCCCGGCCGGCGGCCGCGGCACCCTGCCGGGCGGCGTGCCCGGCACCCACCCGGCCAAGGCCGTCGTCATCGGCGGTGGCGTCTCGGGCTGGCACGCGGCCACCATCGCCGTCGGCATGGGTTACGAGGTGACCCTGCTGGACCGCGACATCAACAAGCTGCGCGAGGCCGACCGCATCTTCGGCACCAAGGTCAAGACCATCGTGTCGAACGCCTTCGAGCTGGAGAAGGCCGTCGTGGAGGCCGACCTGGTCGTCGGTGCCGTGCTGATCCCGGGCGCCAAGGCCCCGAAGCTGGTCACCAACGAGCTGGTCTCCCGCATGAAGCCGGGCTCCGTGCTCGTCGACATCGCCATCGACCAGGGCGGCTGCTTCGAGGACTCGCACGCCACCACGCACGACGACCCGACCTTCACGGTCCACAACTCGGTCTTCTACTGCGTGGCCAACATGCCGGGCGCCGTCCCGAACACCTCCACCTACGCGCTGACCAACGCCACCATGCCGTACGTGCTGGAGCTGGCCAACCGCGGGTGGAAGGAGGCGCTGCGCCGCGACGAGGCGCTCGCCAAGGGCCTGAACGTGCACGAGGGCCAGATCACCTTCCCGGCCGTGGCCGAGGCCTTCGGTCTGGAGTCGGTCTCCCTGGAGAGCGTGCTCGCCTGAACCCCCTGACCGCCCGGCGGTCGTTCGCCCCCGACCCGATCCCTTCGGGCCGGGGGCTTCGCCGTGCCCGTGATCAGCGGGTGGACCGGGCAGGTCGCTCTGTCGTCAATATCTGTCGGTCACGTCACCCGCCCGCAGAAACGTTGGGGCCGGTGACCCTCTCATCCCTTGACAGCAGCCCGCTCGATACTCGACACATCCTGCCCACTACCGTGGATTGTGTTGCTGCGAACGCCTTGAACGGCCTAGAGTCGCAAACCGTCGGCATGCTGCCACGCTGACGAATCGACATAGAGTCCTGGATGACCCAAGGAGGTAAGACGACTTGTGAATGAGTCGACAATTGCTCCCGGGGGTGGTCAGCCAGGACTGGCGGAGCTCACCGCCGGCCAGCCGAGTGAGGAGTCCGGGGCCCGGCAGCCCTCCGTGGGCTCGGCCGAGGTCGGCTCGGTCGCACTCCGTACTTTCGAAGCACGCCAGAACACAGCACAGGTGACCACGGTGACCGATCACGACGCCGACTTGGCGGCCTACGGCCTGGCCTACGGCGAGTTCGCCTACGGCGCCTACGACGACCCGGACGCCGAGTACGAGCCGGACCCGGAGTACGCCGCCACGCTGGCCCCCGACGCCGCGCGGCAGCGCCGCGAGCGGGTCGGCCCCACCGGCCGTCCGCTGCCGTACTTCCCGATCCCCGCGCCGGTCGCCGAGCACGGCCCCGCCCAGATCATCGCCATGTGCAACCAGAAGGGCGGCGTCGGCAAGACCACGTCGACCATCAACTTGGGCGCGGCGCTGGCCGAGTACGGCCGCCGGGTGCTGCTCGTCGACTTCGACCCGCAGGGCGCGCTCTCGGTCGGCCTCGGCGTCAACCCGATGGAGCTCGACGTCACCGTCTACAACCTGCTCATGGAGCGGGGCCTGACGGCCGATGAAGTGCTGCTGAAGACGGCGGTCCCGGGAATGGACCTGCTGCCCTCCAACATCGACCTCTCCGCCGCCGAGGTCCAGCTGGTCAGCGAGGTGGCCCGGGAGTCCGCGCTGGCGCGCGCCCTGAAGCCGCTGCTGCCCGACTACGACTACGTCATCATCGACTGCCAGCCCTCGCTGGGCCTGCTGACGGTCAATGCGTTGACGGCCGCTCACAGCGTGATCGTCCCGCTGGAGTGCGAGTTCTTCGCGCTGCGCGGTGTCGCGCTGCTGACCGAGACCATCGAGAAGGTGTGCGAGCGGCTCAACCCCGAGCTGCGCCTGGACGGCATCCTGGCCACCATGTACGACTCGCGCACCGTGCACAGCCGCGAGGTGCTGGCGCGCGTCGTCGAAGCGTTCGGCGAGCACGTCTTCCACACCGTCATCGGGCGGACCGTGCGCTTCCCGGAGACCACCGTCGCCGGCGAGCCCATCACGACGTACGCGACCAACTCGGTCGGTGCCGCCGCCTACCGCCAGCTCGCCAGGGAGGTGCTCGACCGGTGCCGCCCCGCCGAGTGAGTCTCCCGGGTGCCGACGAGCTGTTCCGGACCACGGGAGGGATGGCGCTGTCGCCCTCCCTCGCGCCGCGTCCGGCCGCCGAGGCAGCCAGACCGGAGACCGCGCGGACCGTCAACGGCCAGCCGGACGGCGCCGAGGGCACCGAATCCGCCCAGGGCGTCCAGGACGACCGGCAGGTGACGCCGGGGCAGCAGGCGCCCGCCTCGGTGCCGGCGCCCGCGCAGCCGCCCGTCCAGCGCTCCGGCGCGACCGTCGGGCCCGTGGCCGCAGGCGCCGCCGGGGCCGGGAAGACCGTCCAGGGCGGCCGCGGAGCCGGTTCCGCCCCGGCGGCCCGGACGCACCAGGGCGCCGCCGAGGAGCAGCCCGGTGCCGCCGGACGCGCCCGGCCGCGCGGCCGCGCGCCGCGCCGGCCCACCGGGCGCGAGCGGCACGACGAGAAGATCACGGTGTACGTGTCCGCCGAGGAGCTCATGGACCTGGAGCACACCCGGCTGGTGCTGCGCGGCGAGCACGGCCTGGCCGTGGACCGCGGGCGGATCGTCCGGGAGGCCATCGCGGTCGTCCTGGCGGACCTGGAGCAGCGCGGCGAGGCCTCGATCCTGGTTCGGCGCCTGCGCGGCCGGTAGGCGGCGCGGAAGGGCGGCCGGCCGTTGGCGCCGGGCGTCGAGGGG
>NZ_JBIVVI010000712.1:0-4811 GCF_044757675.1 Kitasatospora sp. NPDC091257 | reverse complement strand
TCGATGCTCAGACCACCCGCCACCACCGCGGCGGCGATCTCGCCCTGCGAGTGGCCCACCACCGCGTCCGGAACGACCCCGAACGCACGCCACACACCTACTGGACCAGAAAGGCGGCCGGCGCGCTGGCCACGCTCTGGCTCGCCTCCGTCGCCGTCTTCCTGCTGCTCCGCCTCGCCCCCGGCGACCCGGTGTCCGCCGCGCTCGGCGCCGAGGCCGACCAGGAGCAGCGCGACCGGCTCGCCGACAGCCTCGGCGTGGACCGGCCGATGCCCGTCCAGTACCTGGGCTGGCTGCACGGGCTGCTCACCGGCGATCCCGGCAGCTCCTTCCACTACCGGGAACCGGTCACCCGCCTGATCGGCCAGAGCGTCGGCAGCACCGTTCAGCTCGCGCTCGCCGCCGGCCTGCTGATGCTGGTCCTCGGCCTGCTGCTGGGCGTCGCCCTGGCCTCCGAGCGGCGCGGCCGGCTCGCCCGGGTGCTCGACCCGCCGGCCACCGCCCTGCTGGCGCTGCCGGTGTACGTCACCGCCGTGCTGTTCGTCTTCGTCTTCGCGGTGCTGCTGCGCCTGCTGCCCGCCGGCGGCGAGCGGGACCTGTTCGCCGCTCCGGACCTCGCCGTCCAGTACCTCGCCCTGCCCGCGGTGGCGCTCGCGCTGCCGGGCTCGGCGGTGCTGGCCCGGCTGCTCGCCACCGAGCTGCGCCGCACCCGCCAGGAGGAGTTCGTGCTGACCGCCGTCGCCAAGGGGGCCTCGCCCCGGCGGGTCCTGGCCCGCCATGTGGTGCCCAACAGCCTGGCGCCGTTCTTCGTCGAGTTCGGCCTGCACCTGGGCGAGCTGCTCGGCGGCGCGGTGGTCGCCGAACAGCTCTTCGCCCGGCACGGCCTCGGCCAGCTGCTGCTGGATGCCATCAACCAGCGGGACTACCCGGTCGCCCAGACCCTGATCATGCTCGCCGTCGCCGTCGCCGTGCTCGTCCAGCTCGGCTCGGAGCTGCTCGTCGGCCGGCTCGACCCGCGGATCGCCCGCGCCGGCACCGGGGAGGACCGGTGACCGCCACGACCACCCCCGCTGCGCGCCGCCGGCGGTTCGCCCCGCCCGCGCTCCCGGCCGCGCTGCGCACCCGGCGCGGCCGCACCGGCGCGCTGCTCGTCCTCCTGGTGGTGCTGCTGGGGCTGCTCGGCCCGCTGCTGGCCGCGGACCCCTACCGGCAGGGCCCGGACGCCCTGGCCGGACCGTCGGCGGCCCACCTGCTGGGCACCGACGAGGTCGGGCGCGACCTGCTCGCCCGGGCCCTGGCCGGGATCCGCACCGAGCTGCTGGTCTGCCTGCTGGCCGTCCCGGCGGCCGCCGTGCTCGGCACCGCGCTGGGCCTGCTCGGCGGGCTGAACCGGCTGCTGGGCGAGGCCGTCCAGCGGCTGTTCGACCTGCTGCTCGGCCTGCACGGCGTCCTGCTCGGACTCGCGCTCGCCCTGCTGGTGCACCCGGGGCTGGGCACCGTGGTGGCCACCATCGTGCTCAGCGCGCTGCCCTCCTTCGGCCGCCAGGCTCGGGCCGCGCTGCTCGCCCAGCTGGCCCGCGACCACGTGGTGGCGGCCCGGGTGCTCGGCGTGCCGCGCGGCCGGATCCTGCGCCGCCACGTGCTGCCGAACGTCGTCGACGCCACCACCGCGCTGCTGGCCGTGGCGATGGCGCACGCCGTCAAGACCGAGGGCGGACTGAGCGTGCTGGGCCTCGGCATCCAGCCGCCCGCCCCCTCGCTCGGCACGATGATCAACACCGGCTCCAAGTACCTCTTCCTCCACCCGGGTTACGCCCTGGCGCCGGTCCTCCTGCTCGGCCTGCTGGTGTTCGGCCTGACCCTGCTCGCCGACTCGTTCAACCGGGAGAGACTGCGGTGACCACGACCGATGCGGTGACCACGACCGATGCGGTGACGACGACCGATGCGGTGACCGCCGCCGCGGTGCCGGGCCCGCCGCTGCTGGAGGTGCGCGGCCTGCGCGTCACGGCGGGCGGCGGCGAGGCGGTGCGCGGGGTGGACTTCACCGTGCGGCCGGGCGAGATCCTCGGCCTGGTCGGCGAGTCCGGCTCGGGCAAGACCCTCACCGCGCTGGCCGTCAACCGGATGCTGCCGCCGGGCTGCCGCACCACCGGCGGCACCGTCCGGTTCGACGGCACCGACCTGCTCGCCCTGCCCGAACCCGCCGTGCGCGCGGTGCGAGGCCGACGCATCGGCATGGTCTTCCAGGACCCGCTGGCCCACCTCAACCCCCGGATGCCGGTCGGCCGCCAGCTCGCCGAGGCGGCCCTGGTGCACGGCGCGAGCCGCCGGGCCGCCCGCGACCGGGCGCTCGAACTCCTCGACCTGGTCGGCATCGCCGAGCCCGCGCGCCGCTACCGCGACCGGCCGCACGAGTTCTCCGGCGGCATGCGCCAGCGCGTGCTGATCGCCATGGCGATGGCCAACCGCCCGGAGCTGCTGATCGCCGACGAGCCGACCACGGCGCTCGACCCGAGCACCCGGGTGGAGATCCTGGACCTGCTGGTCCGGCTTCGCGACGAGACCGGCACGGCCGTCCTGCTGATCACCCACGACCTCGGCGTGGTGGCCCGCAGCTGTGACACCGTCCAGGTGATGTACGCCGGACGGATCGTCGAACGGGCGCCCACCGCACACCTGTTGGCCGCACCCCGGCACCGGTACACCGCCGGGCTGCTGGCCGGCGTGCCCCGGCTGGACGGTCCGCCCGGTGCACCGCTCGCCGTCATCGGCGGACGCCCGCCGGCGGCCGGCCGGGCACCGGCCGGCTGCGCCTTCGCCCCGCGCTGCGCGGCCGCCGACGACCGCTGCACGGCCTCGGCGCCGCAGTGGACCGGCGCGGCCGATTCCGGCTTCGCCTGCCATCTCCCGCTTTCCCAGGCCGTGGTGACGGAGCGTCAGGACAGCGGGCCGCGACGGTCGGAACGGGCCGCCGAGCCCGTCCTGGTCGCCGACGGCCTCACCGTCCGCTACGGCCGCCGCCGACCGCCCGCCCTGGAGGGCGTGGGCCTGAGCGCCGCGCCCGGCCGGGCGGTCGGGGTGATCGGCGAGTCCGGCTCCGGGAAGTCCACCCTGGCCCGCGCGCTGCTCGGGCTGGTGCGCCCGCAGGCCGGGACGGTGCGGGTGAACGGCCGGTCCTGGGCCGGGGTCGACCGCGCCGAGGAACGCGAGCTGCGCCGCCGGGTGCAGTTGGTCTTCCAGGACCCGTACGCCTCGCTCAGCCCCCGGATGACGGTGCGCGAGGCGCTGGCCGAACCGCAGGCCGCCCACGGGCTGCGGGACCGCGACCCGCGCGGGCTGTGCGAGCTGGTCGGCCTGCCGGAGGCGGTGCTCGACGCCCGGCCGCACCGGCTCTCCGGAGGCCAGCGCCAGCGGGTCGCGATCGCGCGGGCCCTGGCCGTCGGCCCGCAGGTGCTGGTCGCCGACGAGCCGACCTCCGCGCTGGACGTCTCGGTCCAGGCGCAGATCCTCAACCTCTTCGCCGAACTGCGCGAACACCACGGCGTCGGGCTGGTGTTCATCTCGCACGACCTCGCGCTGGTCCGGCACCTGTGCGACGACGTGCTGGTGCTTCGGCACGGCCGGGTGGTCGAACAGGCCCCCGCCGCCGAGCTGTTCGCCGCCCCCGCCCACCCGTACACCCGGGAGCTGCTGGCCGCCGCCGGCGCCCCCGGCCCGACCCGCCCATGACCGGACTCTGGAGCCCCATGCCTGCCGTGCCCCCTTCGCGTCGCCAACTCCTGTTCGGCACCGGTGCGGTGGCCGCGCTCTCGGTGCTCGGACCGGCCGGGACCGCCGTGGCGGCGCCGCCGCACGGGCCGCCGACCCGGCCGTCGAACGGACCGGACGTGACCGAACTCGGCCCCGGGAACAGCGACTTCCCACTGATGAGCGCGACGCTGATCGGCGACACCCTGTGGATCGGTTCGCGCAACCTCGCCCCGGCCCGGGTGATCGGCCACCACCTGCCGACCGGCCGGGTCACCGCCACCGTCGAGCTGCCCACCGGCAACTTCGTCCAGGGCTCGGCCGCCCGGGACGGCGTGCTCCACCTCGGTGTCACCGACGCCCCGGGCGCGGCCAACCTCTACCGCTACGACGGCACACTGACCGCGCTCGGCAACGTCCCCGGCGCCGACGTCCGCGACGTGGCCGTCGCACCGGACGGGACGGTCTACGCGACCGGACGACAGAAGGGCCGGGCCGCCGGTCCCGGCCTCTATGCCTGGAGCCCGGCCACCGGAGCCGTCACCGAGGTCGCCTCCCCGGCGCCGGGTGCCACCCAGGGCCGCGCCGTGGCCGCCACCGCGACCCACGCCTACCTCGGCGTGGGCAGCAACCTCGCCGGCGGCGGCGGAGCGACCCGGGCGAGCCTGTACGCCGTCGAGCGGGCCACCGGCGCCGTCACCGACATCACCCCGCCCGACCTGCGCGGCGACACGATCATCCGCCGGATCACCGTCCTCGGCGACGACCTGCTGGCCGTCTCCACCGAGGGCGCGCCCGCCCACGTCGCGCTCCTCGACCCGGCCGGCCACCGGGTGCTGCGCTCCTTCGCCGTCCCCGGCACCAAGAGCGTCACCAACTTCCAGCGCCGCGGGGACACCCTCTGGTTCACCTCGACCGAGCACGGCGTGCTGTGGCGCCACGACCTCGCCACCGGCGCCCTCGACCAGCTCGCGGTGCCCGTGCCGGACGGCAACTCCTGGGGCCTCGGCCGGCTCGGCGACACCCTGGCGGGCGTCACCGAGGGCGGTACTGTCTGGACC
>NZ_JBIVVI010000711.1:0-4812 GCF_044757675.1 Kitasatospora sp. NPDC091257 | reverse complement strand
AGGTTATGGCCCCCTTGCGGGGGCCCTTGACAAGCCGTCAGTTCTGTGCAGTCGTGCGGTCAGTACTGGTGGTCGGCCTGGTGCCGCGCCACGAAGGCGGCCGCCTGGGTGCGCCGCTCCATGCCCATCTTGGCGAGCAGACTCGAGACGTAGTTCTTCACCGTCTTCTCGGCCAGGTGCAACTCGTTGCCGATCTGACGATTTGTCATACCTTCGCCGATCAAATCCAGGATCCGCCGCTCCTGCTTGGTGAGCTGGGCGAGCCGCTCGTCCTCCTTCTCCCCGCCGTCGCGCAGCCGGGCGAGCACCCTGCTGGTGGCGATCGGGTCGAGCAGCGAGCGGCCGGCCGCGACGTCCCGGACGGCGGTGATCAGGTCGGTGCCGCGGATCGCCTTCAGCACGTAGCCGGAGGCGCCGGCCATGATCGAGTCGAACAGCGCCTCGTCGTCCGAGAACGAGGTCAGCATCAGGCACTTGATCTCCGGCAGCCTGGACCGGATCTCGCGGCAGACCTCGACCCCGTTGCCGTCCGGCAGCCGGACGTCGAGCACCGCCACGTCCGGGTGGACCGCCGGGATCCGGGTGAGCGCCTCGGCGGCCGTGCCGGCCTCGCCGACCACCTCGATGTCGTCCTCGACCGAGAGCAGATCGTGCACGCCCCGCCGGACGACCTCGTGATCGTCGAGCAGGAATACCCTGATTTGTCCGTTATCAGTCACGTCCAAAGCCTCCCATACCACCGTACGAAAGACCTATCACCCGCACCCCGGTCACGACGTGATCCGGCCAGAGCCGTCCGAAACCGATACCGAGAACCCCCTTACGCACGGGCTTCCGCCCGGATAACGTGCGCTGGTGTCCTGAAGGCGCTCGAATTGAGAGCTGCGTCACGCCGACCGTCACCCCCACCCTTCCGACGGCGAGCCGATCGCGGCACCCTCGGGGTTGTAGGCCCTGAACAAGTAGGACGTCCTAGCGCAAGCGCGTCGAGGGCGGACGCTGGGTAACGTTCTCGTGAGGGACGCCGTCGGAACAGGATCACCACCTGCCCCGCAGTGGGAGCGCACACCCACGCGCGCCCCGCGAGGCGGTGACCGGACCGGTCACCGGCGACCCCGGGCGGCCGGACAGACCGAGGAGTGAACGTGACCGTCAAAAGCACGGCGAGGGCTCGCAAGAAGGCGGCCCCCGGCGTCCCTGACACCCTCCGCGCCAAGGGCAAGGACGCCCAGCCGGAGCTCGTCCAGCTGCTCACGCCGGAAGGCGAGCGGGTCGAGCACCCCGACTACCCCCTCACCACCACTCCCGAGGAGCTGCTCGCCCTCTACCGCGACCTGGTGCTGGTGCGCCGGTTCGACGGCGAGGCCACCGCGCTCCAGCGCCAGGGCGAGCTGGGCCTGTGGGCCTCGCTGCTCGGCCAGGAGGCCGCCCAGGTCGGCTCCGGCCGCGCCATGCGCCCCGGCGACTACGCCTTCCCCACGTACCGCGAGCACGGCGTCGCCTGGTGCCGCGACGTCGACCCGCTGAACCTGCTCGGCATGTTCCGCGGCGTGAACCACGGCGGCTGGGACCCGAACGAGAAGAACTTCCACCTGTACACCATCGTGATCGGCGCGCAGGCCCTGCACGCCACCGGCTACGCGATGGGCATCACCAAGGACGGCGCCGACGACGCGGTGATCGCGTACTTCGGCGACGGCGCCTCCAGCCAGGGCGACGTCAACGAGGCCTTCACCTTCGCCTCGGTCTACAACGCGCCCGTGGTCTTCTTCTGCCAGAACAACCAGTGGGCGATCTCCGAGCCCACCACCACCCAGACCAAGATCCCGCTGTACCGCCGCGCCTCCGGCTTCGGCTTCCCCGGCGTCCGGGTCGACGGCAACGACGTGCTGGCCTGCCTGGCGGTCACCCGCTGGGCGCTCGACCACGCCCGCAGCGGCAACGGCCCGGTGCTGATCGAGGCGTTCACCTACCGGATGGGTGCCCACACCACGTCCGACGACCCCACCCGCTACCGGCACGCCGAGGAGACCGAGGCCTGGAAGGCCAAGGACCCGATCAGCCGGCTCCGCGCCCTCCTGGAGAAGGAGGGCCTGGCCGACGAGGCGTTCTTCGCCGCCGTCGACGCCGAGAGCGAGCAGCTGGGGCTGCGGGTGCGCGAGGGCGTGCGCGGCATGCCGGACCCGGACCCGACCCTGATCTTCGACCACGTGTACAGCGAGCCGCACACGCTGGTCGATGAGGAACGGGCCGAGTACGCCGAGTACGCGGCCTCCTTCGAGGCGGGGGAGAACCACTGATGGCCGGTCAGCTGAGCATCGCCAAGGCGCTGAACGGAGCGCTGCGCAAGTCGCTGGAGAACGACCCGAAGACCGTCCTGATGGGCGAGGACATCGGCAAGCTCGGCGGCGTCTTCCGGATCACCGACGGCCTCCAGAAGGACTTCGGCGAGGACCGGGTGATCGACACCCCGCTCGCCGAGTCCGGCATCATGGGCACCGCGATCGGTCTGGCGCTGCGCGGCTACCGTCCCGTCGTGGAGATCCAGTTCGACGGCTTCGTCTACCCGGCCTTCGACCAGATCGTCTCCCAGCTGGCCAAGATGCACGCCCGTGCGCTGGGCCACGTCAAGCTGCCGGTCACCGTGCGCATCCCCTACGCGGGTGGCATCGGCGCGGTCGAGCACCACAGCGAGTCGCACGAGGCCTACTTCGCGCACACCGCCGGTCTGCGCGTGGTCACCCCGGCCAGCGCGCACGACGCGCACTGGATGCTGCGGCAGTCGATCGAGTCCGACGACCCGGTCATCTTCCTGGAGCCCAAGCGCCGTTACTGGGACAAGGGCGAGGTCGGCGACGCCGCGGACCTGGGCCTGCACGACGCCCGGATCGTCCGGCCCGGCACCGACGCGACGCTGATCGCGTACGGCCCGATGGTCAAGGTCTGCCTGGAGGCCGCCGCGGCCGCCGAGGAGGACGGCCGCCGGCTGGAGGTCGTCGACCTGCGCTCGCTCTCCCCGGTGGACTTCGCCGCCCTGGAGGAGTCGGTCAAGCGCACCGGTCGGGCCGTCGTGGTGCACGAGGCACCGGTCTTCCTGGGCATGGGCGCCGAGCTGGCCGCCCGGCTGACCGAGAAGTGCTTCTACCACCTGGAGGCACCGGTCCTGCGGGTCGGCGGCTACCACGCGCCGTACCCGCCGTCCCGGGTCGAGGAGGCCTTCCTGCCCGACCTGGACCGCGTGCTCGACGCCGTCGACCGCGCGCTCGCGTACTGAACCGGGGAGCGAAGATGACCACCGAAGTTCGCTCGCTCCGCGAGTTCAAGATGCCCGACGTGGGCGAGGGCCTCACCGAGGCCGAGATCCTCAGCTGGTACGTCAAGCCCGGTGACACCGTCACCGACGGGCAGGTCGTCTGCGAGGTGGAGACCGCCAAGGCGGCCGTGGAGCTGCCCATCCCGTTCAACGGGGTGGTCGAGAAGCTGCACTTCCCCGAGGGCGCGACGGTCGACGTCGGCACCGTGATCATCTCGATCGCGGTCGCCGGGGAGGCGGGGGCCGCGGCTCCGGCCGCCCCCGCCGCGGCTCCGGCGCAGGCTCCGGCTCCGGCTCCGGCCGAGGAGGCCGAGCCCGAGCGGCGCGAGGTGCTGGTCGGGTACGGCCCGCGCACCGGCACCGCCCAGCGCCGGGCGCGGCGGACGACCACCACCAGGGTCGCCGCGACCACGCCGGCTCCGGCGGCCGCTCCGGCCCCGGTCGCCGCCCCGGCTCCCGCTGCGCCCGCTCCGGTCGCCGAAGTGCCCGGCGGGGAGCGGCCGTTGGCCAAGCCGCCGGTGCGCAAGCTGGCCAAGGACCTCGGCGTCGACCTGCGCGCGGTCACCCCGACCGGCCGGGACGGCGTGATCACCCGCGAGGACGTGCACGCCCACGCCGCCGCTCAGGCCGCTCCGGCGGCTCCGGCCGCCGCGGTGGCGGAGGTGGCCGGAACGGCCGTGGCCGAGCCGGCCGCGCCGCAGGTGCTGGTGCCCGCCGCGGGCGACGTCCGGGTGCCGATCAAGGGCGTCCGCAAGGCGACCGCGCAGGCGATGGTGGCCTCGGCCTTCACCGCCCCGCACGTCACCGAGTTCGTGCAGGTCGACGTGACCCGCACGATGAAGTTCGTCCGCCGGCTCAAGGAGAGCGGGGAGCTGGGCCGGGACGTCCGGGTCAGCCCGCTGCTGATCGTCGCGAAGGCGCTGCTCACCGCGATCAAGCGGCACCCCGGGATCAACGCGCAGTGGGACGAGGCGGCCCAGGAGATCGTCCTCAAGGGCCAGGTGAACCTGGGCATCGCCGCGGCCACCCCGCGCGGCCTGATCGTCCCGAACATCAAGGACGCCGGGTCCAGGACCCTCGCCGGGCTGGCCGCTTCGCTCGGCGAGCTGGTCGAGACCGCCCGTCAGGGCAAGACCTCGCCGGCCGACATGCAGGGCGGGACGGTCACCATCACCAACGTCGGCGTCTTCGGCGTCGACACCGGCACCCCGATCCTCAACCCGGGCGAGGCCGCCATCCTGGCCTTCGGGGCGGTCCGGGAACTGCCGTGGGTGCACAAGGGCAAGGTGGTCCCGCGTCAGGTGACCACGCTGGCGCTCTCCTTCGACCACCGCCTGGTGGACGGGGAGCTGGGCTCCAAGGTGCTGGCCGACGTGGCCGGGCTGCTGGAGCGCCCGAAGCGCCTGATCACCTGGGGCTGACGGAACCGACGGGACCGAAGGAACCGGCGGGACCGAAGAAACCGACGAAGGGGCCCTCCTCCGCACGGCGGTGCGGAG
>NZ_JBIVVI010000710.1:0-4813 GCF_044757675.1 Kitasatospora sp. NPDC091257 | reverse complement strand
CATGCCGGGCCGCCCGCCCGTCCGCCGCGCCCCGGCCCGTGGTTGCGCGGGCTGCGCCCCCGGACCGTCCGCGCCCGGATCATCGCCCTGCTGATGGTCCCGGTCGTCTCCGTCATCGCCCTGTGGGGGTTCGCCACCGTCACCACCGCCCAGGGCGTCTGGGGCCTGATGCGCCAGCGCGACGCCCAGCGCACGTTGCTCACGCCGGTCGCGGAGACGGTCGCCGGGCTGCAGGCCGAACGCACCGCCGTCGGTCAGCTGCTGGCGGCCCCAGCAGCCCCGGCAGCCCCGGCGGCGACCCCGGCGACCCCGGCGACCGCCCCCAGCGCCGCCCGGGAGAGCGCCCTGCGCGAGGCGGCGGCGGCCACCGACCGGGCGCTCGCCCCGCTCTTCCCGGACCCCCGCCGACCCGACCGGGGCTACAACCGCGCCGACGCCCAGGGCCTGGGCGATGAGGCGGCCGCCCGGCTGGACGCCCTCGGCGGTTCGCTCGCGGCCCTGCCCGCACTGCGCGACCGGGCCCTGGCCAGGAGCGTCGGCTGGCCCGAGGCGTACGCGGCGTACGGCGAGGCGGTGGACCGGGCGCTCGCCGCCGCCGGAGCCGTCGCTCCCTTCCAGGAGCGCCAGGCGGCCGCCGACGCGCGGGTGCTGCTGGAGCTGGCCCGGTCCCGCGAACTGCTCTCCCGTGAGGACGCGTTGCTGCGCGCCGCCCAGCTGTCGGGCGGGCTCGGTGACGACCAGCTGCGGGAGTTCTCCGGCGCGGCCTTCGCCCGACGCGAGTTCGAGCGGGGCGCCGCCGCCGACCTGCGCTCCGTCGACCGGGCGGAGCTGCTCGCCGTCACCGGGGGCCAGGACCACCGCGAGCTGGCCGGGTACGAGGACAGGATGCGGACGGCCGCCGACGGTCGATCGGCGGTCGCGGCGGTGCCGGCCGACCGCTGGGCGATGGTCGCGGGCAACGTGGCCGGCGCGCTGCGGGGCGTCGAGGACCGGGCCGGAAGGCTCGCCGCCGAGCGTCAGGACCCTTACGCGCTGGGCCTGTTCACTCCGGCCGGGATGGCCGTGCTGCTCGGTCTGGTCGGCGTGGTGGCCTCGCTGGTGATCTCGGTGCAGATCGGGCGCGGGCTGGTCACCGAGCTGATCGGCCTGCGCAACTCGGCACTTGAGCTGGCCGGACGCAAACTCCCCGCGACCATGCGGAAGTTGCGTGCGGGTGAGGAGGTTGACATCGAGGCCGAGGCGCCCCGGCCGGTGGGGCGGGGCGACGAGATCGGCCAGGTGCACCGGGCGCTGGGGACCGTCCAGCGGGCGGCGGTCACGGCGGCGGTCGAACGGGCCGAGGTGCTCTCCGGAGTCTCCGGGGTGTTCGTCAACCTCGCGCGCCGCAGCCAGGTCCTGGTGCACCGCCAACTCACCCTGCTGGACGCGATGGAGCGCCGCACCGACGACCCGTCCGCCCCCGCCGACCCGGTGGACGGCGAGCGCCCCGCCTCCGACGCCGACTTGACCGCCCGGGTGCGGGCCGGCGACGACACCGCGTACGAGGAGATCTACCGCCGGCACGCCGACTCGGTGCGCCGCTACGCGCGCACCTGCTGCCGGGACAACTTCACCGCCGAGGACCTCGCGGGCGAGGTGTTCGCCCGCACCCTGCAGGCGCTGCGGGCGGGCAAGGGCCCCGAGTTCGCCGTCCGTGCCTACCTGCTGACCGCCGTGCGCAACGTCGCCGCCGCCTGGCACCGCAGCGAGCGCCGCGAGCAACTCGTGGACGACTTCGCCGTGTTCGCGCAAACCTCGGCCGCCGTCGTCGACTTCGACCTCGCCGACCCGGGCGCCGACGCCTGGGCGATGGCGATGGCCGACCAGCGGATGGTCATGCAGGCCTACGCCGAACTGCCCGAGGACGACCGGGTGGTGCTCTGGCACACCGAGGTCGAGCGGGAGTCCCCGAAGACCGTCGCGGTGATGCTCGGCAAGACCGCCAACGCCACCGCCGTCCAGGCCCACCGGGCCCGCGACCGGCTCGCCGCCGCGTTCCTCCAGGCGCACGTCTCGGGCAGCCAGGACAGCGGCTGCGAGGCCTACGCCAACCGGCTCGGGGCGTACGCGCGGGGCTCGCTGCGCAAGCGGGCCTCGGCGGAGGTCGGCCGGCACCTCAAGGAGTGCGACCGCTGCACGGCCGCCTGCCTGGAACTGACCGAGATCAACACCGGGCTGCGCGCCCTGCTGCCCGGCGGCGTGCTCGTCTGGATCGGCGTCGGTGGCTTCGGCGCCGCCGCGGCCGCCGTGGGCGGTGCCGCCGCCGTCGGCGGAGCGGCAGCCGCCGGGACGGCCGCCGCCTCCGGGTCCTCGGGGGCCGCCGCGGGTGCGGCCGCCGCCGGTTCGACCGGTGCGGCCTCCGGCGGGGCGGGAGCCGCCGCGGCCGGCGAGGGCCTGGGCACCGCCGCCAAGGCCGGGATCGCCGCCGCCGTCGCGGTGGCCGCGGCCGCCGTCGCCGCGTACGCGCTCACCGGCGCGCCCGAGCCGGCGCCCCCGGCGGCCGCTCCCCCGGCCCCCAGCGCCCCGGTCGCCGTCGCTCCGGCGCCGCCCCCGGCCGCGCCGACCGCGGCCCCGGCTCCGGCGCCCGGCCCCGCCGATCCGGCCCCGGGGGCGCCCGCGGCGAGCCCCGCGGCCCAGCCGGCCGCCACCTCCCGGACTCCGCAGCCCGCCACCACCGGGGCGCCGGAGCCGGTCACGCCCGCGCCCAGCAGCTCGAAGGCGCCGAAGCCGACCTTCACTCCCCCGGTCGTGCCCGTGCCGACCCTGCCTCCGCTGCCCACGCCCGACGTCCCGGTGGTGCCGACGCCCACCCTGCCGCCGGTGCCGACCCCGACCGTCCCCACGCCGGTGCCGCCCGTCCTCAGTGACTTCTGGGGCAACTCGCTGCCGGTGCTCAAGCCCGGCAACAACCGGGTGCCGCCGCCCGAGCCGAGCATCCGGCAGAAGGGCAGCGACAACTTCTGGCAGCGTGACGGCGGCTGGATCGGCGGCGACTACCACCCGCACGCGATCACCGTGCACGCCCCGGCGACCACCGTGATCGACCTCAACCGCAGCTGCGCGTCCTTCGACGCGATGGCCGGGGTGGACGACGCCACGCTCTCGCCGGGCAGGGTCGTCTTCTCCGTCCAGGGCGGCGACGGGAGCACCCTGTGGAGCTCCCGCGCGCTGGCCGTCGGCGACGACGCGGTGCCGGTGCACGTGCCGCTGGCCGGGCAGAAGTCGGTCAAGCTGGTGGTCACGCCGGTGAGCGGGATCTGGTCGGCGCTGAACGTCGCGGACTGGGCCCAGGCCCGCTTCCGGTGCTCGTGACGGGCTCGCGCTCCGGTCGGGCCTCCGGTCGGTCATGACGGAGGCCCGCTCCAGGAGTCCTGGAGCGGGCCTCGGGTCCGCGGTGCCGTGCGCCCGGTCGGCGCCGGACGGACGGCCGGGCGTCAGATGGCGCAGGAGCCGTCCGCGCAGGCCTCCCCGGCCGGGGCGACCTGCACCGGGGCGGGACGGCGCTCGCCGATCTCGGTGGCGACCTGGTCCAGCACCTTGCGGAAGGTCTCGGCGTCCTGGCCACCCTGGACGGCCCACTTGCCCTCGAAGACGAAGGTCGGCACGGCGTTGATGCCCAGCTCGCGGCCCTCGGCCAGCTGGGCGTCGACCTCGGCGACGCCCTCGTCGCCCGCCAGGTAGGCGGTCACCCGGTCCCGGTCCAGGCCGGCCGCCACGGCGACGTCGGTCAGCGCGGCGCGGTCACCGACGTCGACGCCGTCGGTGAAGTGCGCCTTCAGCAGCGCCTCCTTCAGCCGCCCCTGGACGGCCGGACCGTACTCGACCTCGGCGAGGTGCAGCAGCCGGTGGCCCAGGAGGGTGTTGGCGTGCAGCGCGGCGTCGAAGTCGTACGTGATGCCCTCGGCGAGGCCCAGCTCGGCCACCCGCGCGTCCATCGCCACCGACTGCGGGCCGTAGCGCTCGGCCAGCCAGGCGCGGTGCGGGCTCGCGGTCGCGGGAGCGTCCGGGACCAGCTGGTACGGGCGGTAGACGACCTCGACCTGCTCCTTGCCCGGGAAGTCCGCCAGGGCCTGCTCGAAACGGCGCTTGCCGATGTAGCACCAGGGGCAAGCGATGTCGCTCCAGATCTCGACCTTCATTGCGGGGGGCTCCAGGGGGCGTCTTGGCGAATGTGTACAAGATGGGTGAACGATGAACCATCTCGGTGCATTCCCGGCGGCCCGGTCCGTGGAGCGGATCACACCGCGGGCGGCGCCGGGACCACCAGCACCGGGCAGGCCGCGTGGTGCACCACCGCCGAACTCACCGAGCCCATCAGCAGCCGGGCGAAGCCGCCGTTGCCCCGGGTGCCGATCACCAGCGTGTGCTGCCGGGTCGCCGCCTCCAGCAGCACCTCGATCACGCTGCCCAGCACCACGTGCAGCGACAGCTCCTCCGCGTACGGCGCGGGGCGCTGGCGCTGCACGGCGGCCACCGAGCGGCGCAGCCCGTCCGCCATGCTCTCGACCAGCGTCTCCACGCTCTCCTGCACCAGCTCCGCCATCCCCGGCGGGTAGCCGGCCGGCGCCGGGTTCACCACGGCGAGCACGTACAGCGGCAGCCCGAACAGCTCGGCCTCCGTCATCGCCCGGTCGAGTGCCCACAGCGACCCGTCCGAGCCGTCGCACGCCGCCAGCACCCCCGGCGGCCGCCCCGTCGGCGGCCGGCCGAGCACCGACAGCACGACGGCAGCAACCGGGCGCGCTGCTCCGCCCGGTGACGCTCCAGCGCCTCC
>NZ_JBIVVI010000709.1:0-4816 GCF_044757675.1 Kitasatospora sp. NPDC091257 | reverse complement strand
GGGCGGCCCGGCCCCGGCCGCCGGGCGGGCGCGCGCCCCCCCCCCCGGGGGGGGGGCGCCCCCCGGGGGGGGGGGGCCCCGCCCCCCCCGCCCGCCCCCCGGGGGGGGGGCCGGCGCCCCCCCCCCCCCCCCCCCGCCGCGGTGTTTCCCGCGGGTGCGTCAGATCTGCACGCCGAAGTCCTGGGCGATGCCGGCCAGGCCGGAGGCGTAGCCCTGGCCGACGGCGCGGAACTTCCACTCCGCGCCGTTGCGGTAGAGCTCGCCGAAGATCATCGCGGTCTCGGTGGCGGCGTCCTCGGAGAGGTCGTAGCGGGCGATCTCGGCGCCGCCGGCCGCGTTCACCACGCGGATGTAGGCGTTGCGGACCTGGCCGAAGTTCTGGCCGCGGGCGACGCCGTCGTAGATGGTGACCGGGAAGGTGATCTTGACGGCCTCGGCCGGCAGGCCGGACAGGCTGATGTTGAGCGCCTCGTCGTCGCCCGCGCCCTCACCGGTGCGGTTGTCACCGGTGTGCACGACGGTGTTGTCCGGCGTGCTGGTGTTGTTGAAGAACACGAAATGGGCGTTGGACAGCACCTTGCCGTCCGCGTTCAGGACGATCGCGCTGGCGTCGAGGTCGAACTCGGCGCCGGTCGTGGTGCGGACGTCCCAACCCAGGCCGACGGTGACCGCGGACAGACCGGGGGCCTCCTTGGTCAGCGAGACGTTGCCACCCTTGGAGAGGCTCACTGGCATGACGATTGCAGTCCCTTCGTTCGCTTCGTGCGCTTTTTCCCGGGACAACGCAATACTCCGGCGGCTTGGTTCCGCAGGAAGCGTGAATTCTTCGCGGGCGCCAATCGGAGGGCAAAGCCCGGGCAAAGCCGGTGTCAGATCCGCCGGAACCGGCCCTGCAGAGTCCAGATGTTCGGATTGTCGGCCAGGCCGGGGTGCATGTCGAAGAGGTCGGCCAGGGTGTCCTGGAGGAAGTCCCGGGCCTCGCGCCGCAGTTCGCCGTGGCGGACCACCACCGGCGGCTCGTCCGGCAGCCAGGTGGCGGTGACCTCGACCCAGTTGAAGCGGCGGGCGAAGCGCAGCAGCTCGGTGTTCTGGGTGAAGTCGAGGTCGGCGGTCTGCACCCGGGCGGCCCGGCCGCCGTCCGGGTCGCGGTCCAGGAGCTCGGCGACGTCGCACAGCGCCCAGGCGAAGTCGAGCACCGGAACCCAGCCCCAGGCGGTGGACAGGTCCGAGCCCTCGCCGTCCAGGTAGACGTCGCCGCAGAACAGGTCGTAGCGCAGGGCGTGCACCGACGCGGTGCGGTAGTCCGTCTGCGGGGGGTCGGGGAAACGGTTGGAGAGGGAGTAGCCGAGCTCGATCACGTACGCCATTGTCGGGGCTCGGGGCGGATCGGGGTAACCGGGTGCGCGGGCGCGGGGGCGTACCGATAACCGGGTGACCGGGCGGGCCGGGCGCGGGATGATGGACGCATGTCCGAGCCCATCCGCGTACGGGGGTCGGTGGTCGTCCCCGACGCCGAGCTCGTCTGGCGCTTCTCGCGTTCCTCCGGCCCCGGCGGCCAGCACGTCAACACCTCCGACTCCAAGGCCGAGCTGCGCTTCGACCTGGCATCGACCGGGGCGCTGCCCGAGGTGTGGCGCGAGCGTGCGCTGGAGCGGCTGGCCGGCCGGCTGGTGGACGGCCGGGTGCTGGTCGTCCAGGCCTCGGAGTTCCGCTCGCAGTGGCGCAACCGGGAGGCGGCCGCGGCCCGGCTGTCGGCGCTGCTGAGCGAGGCGTGCGCACCGCCGCCGAAGGCCCGGCGGGCGACCAGGCCGAGCCGGGGGACGGTCGAGCGGCGGCTGACCAACAAGCGGCTCCGCTCCGAACTGAAGCAGGGCCGCCGGGCGCCGCGCGGCGGCGAGTAGCCGGCGGGCGGTTCAGCCGAGGGTGCGGTAGCCGCCGCGGAAGTAGAGCAGCGGGCGGCCGGCCGGGTCGGGGACCACGGCCTCCAGGACGCGGCCGAGCAGCAGGGTGTGGTCGCCGGCGGGTATCCGCTGCTCGGTGCGGCACTCGACGGTGGCCAGCGCGCCGTCGATCAGCGGTGCGCCGGTGCGCGGGCCGCGTCGGTGCGGGGTGTCCGCGAACAGCAGCCGGTCGCTGAGCCGGCCCTTCATGGCGAACCGGGAGCCGAGCGTCTTCTGTCCCTCGGTCAGCACCGAGACCGCCCAGGTGTCCGTCCGGGAGAGCACCTCGTCCATCCGGGAGTCCTCGCGGACCGAGATCAGTACCAGCGGCGGCTCCAGTGACACCGAGAGGAAGGACGTGGCGGTCATGCCGACGTCCTCGCCGTCCTCCGGGTCGTGGACGGTCACCAGGCTCACGCCGGCGGCGAGCTGGGAGAGGGCAGCCCGGAACTCGTCGGGCGTGGCGTGGGGGGCAGCTTCGGGCTGCGGGGACGGGTACACGTACCGCACGGTAGTCGTCACCCGGGAGGAACGGCATCGGGCCTTGGTCGTAGGACCGGCGCTCCGGCCGAAGGGTTGCGCCCGGTGGCCGAACTCACCCTCAGGAGTGAAGCGGCCGGACCGGCGGGCCCAGTCGGCTTCAGTCCGGGGCCCATGCGGTCGACCACCAGAAATGTGCCGATAGCGCTTTATGTCCCGCTATGGGACAGATGAACTGATTAAGGGCGCATTAGTGTCGTGTGATTTAAGTCACAAGTGATGGCCTATTGCTGACCGAGCGTGCCGAGCGCTGTGCTCCCTGTGATTCAGTTCTTCTGGCAATCGGACGATAACCAATCAAGAACTATCCGAAGCAGCCGGGGAGCCCCCGCATGGAAGCCGAGTCGGAGCCGTACGTCCGTCTCGCGACCCTCCGCACCTTGCACCGGGTCGTGGCGGACCTCAACGCTGCCCGCAGCCTCGCTGGCACGCTCCAGGCCGTTGTCGAAGGCGCGGTGCACGGGCTCGGCTTCGACGCCGCCGCCGTCAGCCTGGTCCGGCCGGACGGCGACCTCGTGGTGGCGGCCGTCTGGGAGCTGGAGGAGAGCCCGATGGGCGGCCCCTCCGTGCTGCTCGGCCAGGTCGGCTCCCGGGAGTCCTGGGACCGGCTGCTCGGCGTCAGCGACCACTGGGGCACCCTGCGCTTCCTGCCGTACGACCGCGGCTGGGCCGTCGCCAGCGACATCCCGCGCTGGATCGGGGACAGCCCGCTGCCGGTGTACGCCAACGACTGGCACCCCGCAGACGGGCTGCTCGCCCCGATGTACAGCGCAGGCGGCGACCTCCTCGGCGTCCTCTCGGTGGACCGCCCGCGCAGCGGCAAGCGGCCCGGGGCGTGGACCCGCGAGGCGCTGGAGATGTTCTCCCTGCAGGCCTCCATCGCGATCGGCAACGCCCGGCTGCGGGCCGAGATGCAACGCGCGCTGGCCCGCCTGGAGAAGGAGCAGCAGGCGCTGCGGGCCAGCGAGGAGAGCTTCCGCCAGGCCTTCGAGTACGCGCCCAGCGGGATGGCGATCACCGAGCTGCACGGCGTCGGGCGCGGCCAGCTGACCAGGGTCAACGACGCGCTCTGCCGGCTGCTCGGCCGGCCCCGGGCGGTGCTGCGGCAGCAGAGCTTCGCCGACCTCGTGCACCCCGAGGACCGGGCGCTGCTGGAGCGCACCAGCGCCGAGAGCGGCCGCGCGGAGCTGCGGCTGTCCCGGCGGGACGGCGGCTACCAGTGGGTCTGCCTGCGCAACTCGATCGTCGCGGACGCGGCCGAGGGCCCGAGCTTCCTGCTCACCCACGTCGAGGACATCGAGGACCGCAAGCGGCACGAGTTCCAGCTCGCCCACCGGGCCAGCCACGACGCGCTCACCGGGCTGCCGAACGGCGCCGAGCTCAAGACCCGGCTGGCCCGCCGGCTCTGCGCCCAGCCGCAGCCGGTCGGCGCCGCGGCCGGCCAGGTCGAGGCGGCCTACCCGCAGCCGTACGGCTACCCGGCCGACTCCTACAGCGCGCACACGGCGCACGGGCGGCTGGAGGGCGCGGACCCGTACGCCGGGCCGGTGCACGGCTACGGACTGCCCGAGGGCCTGCCGAGCGGGCTCGGCCCGGGCTACGGGGAGCACGTCCACGCGGTGGTCCCGGCCGAGTACGGGCCGGGCGGCGAAGCCTGGTCGGCGCCGTTCCGCTCAGGCGGCGCGGCGGCGGTGGACAAGGGGCTCGCGGTGCTCTTCTGCGACCTGGACGGATTCAAGTCGATCAACGACCGGTTCGGTCACAACGCGGGCGACGCGGTGCTGGTCGAGGTGGCCCGGCGGCTGAGCCAGGCCGTCCGGGACGGTGACACGGTGGCCCGGCTCGGCGGTGACGAGTTCGTGGTGCTGGCCGACGGGATCGGCCGTGAGGAGGCCAAGGACCTCGCCCACCGGCTGCGGGGCGCCATCATCCCGCCGATGCGGATCGACGGACGGGCGATGCGGGTGGGGGTGAGCCTCGGGGTCGGCTGGGCCGGCTGCGGGATGAGCATCGAGGAGGTGCTGCACACCGCCGACGAGCGGATGTACGACGAGAAGCGGGCCCGGGGCGGGGCGGTGCGCGGTGCGCGCGGCGAGCGCTCGCACCGGCGCGCGGGCTGAGCCGGCGGACGGCCGGTGCGGGCTCGGGTCCGCCCAGGTCGGCCCGGGTTACCCGCGAGTTGTCAAGGGGTCTTTTCCCGCCGTCACATACGACAGGTAGGGTTCCCGGTACGACAGCGTCCATGATCTGCGCCGCCCGCAGCAGGCGGCGCACCGGATGGGGGAGCAGACCACCGTGACGACCGCCGGCAGCAACGGAGTGCCCGAGGGCCAGGG
>NZ_JBIVVI010000708.1:0-4826 GCF_044757675.1 Kitasatospora sp. NPDC091257 | reverse complement strand
CCCCGTGGACGCCGGCACCCCGGGCCGGTGGATGACGGGGTATGGGACTCCGGCCCTACGTCGGCGCGGCGGCGTACGCCGCAGGTCGGATCATGAACCCATCCTGGCGCCGTACGGGGTGCGGGGGCGGCGGAACGGAGACTGGAAGCAATTTCCGAGGCACCGATTCTGCACAGAGGACTGGCATGGTTCTGCGAGACGGACGGACGATTTCCGCGCTGACGGTCGGCGCGGTGACGACCGCGCTGGCGGCGCTCACCCCCGTGACGGCGTTCGCGGCGGGCGATCCGCTCCAGCGGTACGCGCAGCAGCAACTCCGTTGGGAGCGTTGCGATGCGGACCGCCCGGCGGCGTTCGAGTGCGCGAAGGTCGAGGTGCCGCTGGACTACGCCGACCCCGGCGGCCGGACGATCGACATCGCGATATCGCGGGTCGAGGCGGGCAGCGCGAAGCAGCGGCACGGCGTGCTGCTGCTGAATCCCGGGGGCCCGGGCGGCCCGGGGCTGACCATGCCCGTGGAGATGGAGCCGCTGCTGCCGGCGGAGGTGCGGGACCGGTTCGACCTGATCGGGTTCGACCCGCGCGGTGCCGGGCAGAGCTCGCCGATCGGCTGCGACCTGAAGGCCGACGAGCGGACCTTCCAACACCCTTACTCGGCAGGCACGTTCGCGAAGGACGTGGCCTGGGCCCGGACGGTGGCCGACAAGTGCTGGGCCAAGGCGGGGGACGTGCTGCCGCACATCACCACCCGCAACACGGCGCGGGACATGGACGTCGTCCGGGCGGCACTGGGCGAGCGGAGGATCTCCTACTTCGGGCATTCGTACGGCACCTACCTGGGCGCCGTCTACGCCCAGATGTTCCCCCAGCGCTCGGACCGCTTCGTGCTCGACAGCGCGCTCGACCCGTCGCTCGTGTGGCGCGCGGGGCTCCGGGAGGCGTCGGCGGGGGCCGAACTCGCCTTCACCCGCTGGACCGAGTGGGCCGCCGCCCGCGACGCGGCGTACGGACTGGGTGCGACGGCGGCGGAGGTCCGCAGGACGTACTGGGACCTGGTCGCCCACGCCGACCGCACGCCCGTCCCGACCGAGGACGGGTCGCTCGACGGCGACGCCGTCCGGTCCGGCTACGCGGCGTTCGTCCACGTCGAGGCCGTCACCCCCTGGATCGTCGCGCTGAAGGCCGCCGCCGCGGGCGGGCCGGCCGCACCGGCGGTGCCGTCGGTCGTTCCGACGGACAACACGGTCTCCGTCGCGTGGGCCGTCCTCTGCGGCGACAACCGCAACTGGCCGCGCGACCCCGAGCAGTACCGCCGGGACGCGGTCCGTGACCGGGCCCGGTACCCGCTGGCCGGCGACCTGGGGGCCAACATCCTGCCGTGCGCGTTCTGGAAGCCGGCGGGCGGCGAGCCGGCCACCGTGGTGAACAACGACGTCAAGGCGCTGATCGTGCAGAACCAGTGGGATCCGCAGGCGACGCTGGCCATGGCCCAGGGCATGCGGCGGGCGCTGCACGGTGCACGGCTGGTCACGGTGGCCGGCGGCGAGGGCCACGGCGTGGTGGTGGCCGGCCCCTCCTGCGCGGACGGCAGCGTCACCCGCTACCTGACCACGGGCCGGCTGCCCGCGAAGGACCTGACCTGCGGCGGTTAGGGCGTTCCTCCGCCTCCGGGCGCACGCCCGGCACCGGCTAGGACAGCAGTTGCGCGGGGACGTCGGTGGCCCGGGTGAACACCGAGACCGGGAGCGGGACGTCGGTGCCCGGCGGGGGCCGCGTCCCCCTCCTCACGGGACGGAACGCCTAGCTCATCCGGAAGACCGGCCCGCGCGGGGTGAACGGGAGTGCGGCGCCGCGCGGGACGAGGAAGGCGTGCTCGCGGCGCAGCCGCAGGACGTCGCACTCGCCGTCGGTGATCACCAGGACGGGTGCCCCGGGCGGGAAGTCCTCGGCCCGTTCCAGCAGGTCGATGCCCGGCTGGAGGACGGTGCCGCCGCGCCCGTGCACCCGCAGGCGCCCGGCGATCTCCTCGACCGGGAGGTACCCGGCGTCGTGCGGGGCGGCGTCGCAGTGCACCACCCTGGCGGCCGGGACGTCCCGGGCGGCGGCGGAGGAGGCGATCGCACCGAGCGCCTTGCCGAGCAGCGCCCGGTCCATCGAGCCCGAGGTGTCCAGGACGACCCCGAAGGTGCAGCGCGGCACCTCCACCTCGGGGTGGTAGCGGCCGGCCCGGGGGATGTCCGGGGTGGCGGACTGCCGGCGGGCGGGGCGGGAGTAGCTGCGCACCGGTTCCGGGCTCGGCACGAACTCGTCGAACCAGCGGGCCAGTCGGGCGTCCCAGGGCAGTGGGGGGTGGGCGAGTGCGCGGATCTCCTCGACCAGCCCGGCCGGGAGCAGGCCGCGTTCGCGCCGGTGCAGTTCGAGGCCCTGCTGGAGTCCGCGGCGGTAGAAGTCGTCGAGGTCGACGTAGTCCCGGGGCGCTCCCAGCGGTTCGCCGAGGACGTCCGGGCGGTTCTTCCCGGCCAGGGTGGCGAGGCGGCGGATGCGGCGCTGGTCGCGGGCGATCCGGTCGTACACCTCCTCGGCCGACAGGCCGTTCAGCTGCGGGTCGTGCAGCAGCCCGTCGGGCATCTCGCCGACGCCCATCTCCAGCAGCCAGCCGTTGATGACGTAGTCGGCGGCGACGTTGAACAGGAACGGGTCCCGTCCGCCGCGGCGCTCGCCGTGCCGCAGGGCGGCGTGCAGGATCTCGTGGCCGAGGATGAACCGCCACTCCTCGTCGGCGTGGTGGCGCAGCGGGTTGACGTAGATCTCGCCGGCCTCGGCGTTGACGGCGGCGACGGCGATGTCGTGGGCGCGGGCGAGTTCGGCGTCGGCCACGACGGTGAGGCCGGCCGCGATGCCGCCGAGCAGGGGGTAGGAGGAGACGAACCAGTTGAGTGCCCTGTTCCAGGGCCGTTCGGGCAGGCGTTCGCCGGTCTCGGTGTCGATCCGGCCGCCGGCCCGGTCCATCGCGGCGGACATGGTGCGGGTGAGCGCGGCCGCGAAGGCCGTGGGCCAGTCCTCGCGGGCCTGGCCGTGGCCGCGCCACTCGACCAGCAGTTGGTCGCGTTCGGCGGTGCCGGCGGTCCCGGCGGTGTCGGGCGCGGGCAGGCCGTCGCGGCGCCAGCGGTCGGCCAGCTCCTCCTCGTCGCCGCCCGGGTACTCCTGCGGGAGGACGACCGGGGCGCGGCCGACCGGGAAGGTGGCGAGGAAGCGGTTGACCACCGCGCAGCGGGCGGCGGCCTGGTGGGCGTCGGGCTGGGTCCGGGTGCCGCGGGCTCCCGGGAGGTGGCCGAAGCCGAGGTGCAGCAGGCAGTGCGCCAGCACCCAGGCCCATTCCTCGGGTTCGGCCCGGCGGCGCGGGTTGACGTGCAGGGTGCCGTTGGAGTCGGCCACCGCCCAGCCGTTCGGCGGGGCGGTGGTGCAGGTCTCGGTGCGGCAGACGTCGGCGCGCAGGGCGGCGAGGGCCGGGTTGCGGCGGAGCAGTTGGAGGCCCTCGGCGAAGGCCTCGGCGCCCGGGTCCGGCTTCTTCCGGTCGGCCGGGGCGTGCTTCACCGGCGGGCCTCGACCAGGCGGGGCATGTCCCGGGCGGCCTCGATCAGGAACCAGGCGGGCAGCACCGGGTTGCCGTCCGAGCCGTCGGCGATCACCGTCTGGGCGACCTCCACCGAGATCTCGGCCAGCTGCACCAGCAGCGACTTGGCCCGGAAGGCGGTCTGCCGTTGCGCCCCGGAGGCGTGCTCCTTGCGGGCGGGCAGTTCCTTGACCAGCCGGCCGCGGAAGGCGTCGGCCAGGTAGTAGAGCAGGTCGCGGTCCTCCAGCCGGTGCGGCCAGCGGGCGTCGCCCTTGAGGATCGCCTCCAGGCCGTAGGAGTTGCGGACGATCTTCGCGTAGCCGCAGAAGGCGACCGCGTGCTGCGCGGTGAGCAGCCCGTGGGCGACGACCTTGAGGGTCGCCTCATCCAGGGTGGGGCCGAAGGAGTGCAGCGCGTCGGAGAGCATGTGCCAGGCGCGCGGGGTGGAGAACGGCTCCTCGGTCTTGGGCGGGGCGGACCACAGGTGGTCGGGCCGGTCGGTGAGGTGGTCGACGATCCAGGGGTGGATGCCGGCGCCGGCCGCCCAGCGCAGCCAGTCCTCGGCGCTGGCCCGCAGATGGACGTGGACCATGCGGTTGACCAGTGCGGATGCCATCGGGCGGGCGAGCGCGCCGTCGGTGGCGCGGTTCCCGGCGCCGATCACGATCGAGCCGGGCGGCAGCTCGTACGAGCCGATCCTGCGGTCCAGGATCAGCGAGTAGAAGGCCTTCTGGACGTCCGGCGAGGCCGCGTTGAGTTCGTCCAGGAACAGGCAGTACGGCTGGTCGCGGGCGATCTGCTCGGGCGGGCAGAACCGGGAGCGGCCCTCGGGGGTGAGCTGCGGGACGCCGATCAGGTCCTCCGGGGCGAGCTGGGTGCCGACCAGGCTCACGCACTCCAGGCCGAGCGACTCGGCGAACGCCCTGACCAGGGAGGACTTTCCGATCCCGGGGGCGCCCCAGAGGAACACCGGGCGGACGGTGGCCAGGCCGAGCAGCAGCTCGGGGATCTGGGCGGGCGAGACGCTGACTGCTCCCTGCACGGGGCTCCTTCGCGACAACGGTGCGTGACCGGCCCAGTGTGCGGGGGGAGTCGGCCGGGCGCACCTGGATTTTCGGCGGGCCGGGCCGTACGGGCCGCGGGCCGTACGGTCCGGGGTGTGGACGCGAGCGCGCGGTGGGTGACCGGTGCCGGGCCCGGTCGTTGCACACCC
>NZ_JBIVVI010000707.1:0-4832 GCF_044757675.1 Kitasatospora sp. NPDC091257 | reverse complement strand
CGGCGACCGCCCCGACCGGCTACTGCGCGCCGTCGAGGACCTTGAGCTGGTCGACCTGCCCGCGGCCGACTCCTGCTGCGGCTTCGGCAGCACGTACGCGGTCGCCGGGGTGATCCGCGGGGTGCGCGCCGCGGTGGCGGCGGTGACGGCGGCGTCCGCCGCCTCCTGCTGCCGGGCCAGCACCAGGTCCAGCCCGTCCAGCTCGGAGGAGGCGCGGCCGCACACCTCCAGTGCGTACCGGGCCCGCTTCACCAGGATCCGCATCCGGGCCCAGGGCGCGTCGTCGGCCGCCAGCGCGGTGTCCGCGTCGGTCGCCCCGCGGGACGCCGGCACCGTGCCCAGCCGGCGCAGCCCGTGCCCGCCGTACGGCGTCGCGGCCCGCCGCAGCGGCAGCTGCTGGGCGCCCACCGTCAGCGCGGCGAAGGCGGCGGCGGCCTGCGGCAGCAGCACCGCGGGGGCCCGGCCGCCCGCCGACTCCAGCAGCGGGGCGTCGCCGACCAGCAGGGTCATCCGGTCCGCCAGCGCGTGCAGCCGGGCGGAGCGGAGCTCCTGGAGCACCGTGGAGTGCGCCCTGGTCCGGGCCAGGGTCAGCTGCCGGTCCAGCAGCGCCCGCGCCTTGGGGGCGCCCACGTGGCCGGCCAGCATGCCCGTCCCGTCCGGGTCGGTGCCGCTCAGCGAGTCCAGCGCGCCCAGCAGCCGGGCCGAGCGGCGGACGTAGCCGGGCTCCAGCGCCAGCAGGTTGAGCAGCCAGCGCAGCTCGGTGCGCGACTCCTGCGCCCAGGTCTGCTCGAAGACCGAGCCGAAGGTGTGCAGCAGCCCGCCGACCCGCCGGACGGCCCGCAGCAGGTCCGAGGTGCCGGCCGACGGGACGACCGAGGCCGTCCCGGGTCTGGCGCCGACCTCGCCCACCGCCAGCGGCAGCGCGCGCAGGAAGGCGCCGGCCTGGGCGGTGAGGTGGTGGGAAAGGATGTCCCCGGCGGTCGCTGTGGAGGCCGCCTGGGCCGTCATCGGCGCTTCGGTCATGGCGTGGTAGATCCCCGTTCCTCCGAGGTGCTCCCCCGGAGCTGGTGGCCGACCGCCGGGACAGGTCCCCTTGCCGTCCCGGCGGCTTCGCATCAGTGGACGCGTCAGCGCGAGGTCGCGGCCCGGCGGCGCTGGCGCGAGTCGATCAGCAGGTCCTGGACGTGTCGCAGCGGACGGCCCTCGACGTCCTGCGAGTGGCGGGTCCACGCGCCGTCCGGCCCCAGGTGCCAGGACTCGGTCTCGTCCGACACCCCGAGGTCGATCAGCCCGGACAGCTCGGCGCGGTGTGCCGGATCGGTGATCCGCATCAGCGCCTCGATCCGGCGGTCCAGGTTGCGGTGCATCATGTCGGCGCTGCCGATCCAGACCTCCGGATCGCCGTTGTTGCCGAACACGAAGACCCGGGAGTGCTCCAGGAAGCGGCCCAGGATGCTGCGGACCCGGATGTTCTCGCTCAGCCCCGGCACGCCCGGGCGGATCGCACAGATCCCGCGCACCCAGACGTCCACCGGCACACCGGCCTGGGAGGCCCGGTACAGCGCGTCGATCACGGCCTCGTCGACGATCGAGTTGACCTTGAGCTTCACGTAGGCCGGACGGCCCGCCCGGTGGTGGGCGATCTCGTTGTGGATCCGTGAGACCAGCCCGTCGCGCAGGCCGCGCGGGGCGGTCAGCAGGCGGCGGTAGGACTCGCGGCGCGAGTAGCCGGAGAGCCGGTTGAACAGGTCCGAGAGGTCCGCGCCGACCTGCGGGTCGGAGGTGAGCAGGCCGAGGTCCTCGTACAGCCGGGCCGTCTTCGGGTGGTAGTTGCCGGTGCCGACGTGCGAGTAGCGGCGCAGGGTGTCGCCCTCCTGTCGGACCACCAGCGAGAGCTTGCAGTGCGTCTTCAGCCCGACCAGGCCGTACACCACGTGACAGCCGGCCTCCTCCAGCTTGCGGGCCCACTTGATGTTGGCCTGCTCGTCGAAGCGCGCCTTGATCTCCACCAGCACCAGCACCTGCTTGCCGGACTCGGCCGCGTCGATCAGCGCGTCGACGATCGGCGAGTCGCCGGAGGTGCGGTACAGGGTCTGCTTGATCGCCAGCACGTCCGGGTCCCCGGCGGCCTGCTCCAGGAAGGCCTGCACCGAGGTGGAGAAGCTGTCGTAGGGGTGGTGCAGCAGGACGTCGCGCTCGCGCATCGCGGCGAAGATGTCCGGCTGGGAGGCCGACTCGACGTCGGTCAGCCCCCGGGCCGTGCCGGCCACGAACTTCGGGTACTTGAGCTCCGGGCGGTCCAGCTCGGCGATCCCGAACAGCCCGGTCAGGTCCAGCGGCCCGGGCAGCGGGAAGACCTCCGCCTCGGTGATGTTCAGCTCCCGCACCAGCAGGTCCAGGATGTACGGGTCGATCGACTCCTCGACCTCCAGCCGGACCGGCGGGCCGAAGCGCCGCCGCATCAGCTCCTTCTCCAGGGCCTTGAGGATGTTCTCGGTGTCGTCCTCCTCCACCTCCAGGTCCTCGTTGCGGGTGACGCGGAAGGCGTGGTGGGCCAGCACCTCCATCCCCGGGAAGAGCTCCTCCAGGTGGGCGCCCATGACGTCCTCCAGCGGGACGTACCGCTGGGGCGAGGCCTCCAGGAAGCGGGCCAGCGACTGCGGCACCTTGACGCGCGCGAAGTGCTTGTGGCCGGAGACCGGGTTGCGCACCACGACGGCCAGGTTGAGCGAGAGTCCCGATATGTACGGGAAGGGGTGCGCCGGGTCGACGGCCAGAGGGGTCAGGACGGGAAAGATCTTCTGCCGGAACAGCGTGTGCAGCCGGGCCTGCTCCTTCTCCGCCAGCTCCGACCAGCGGACCACCTCGATGCCCTCGCCGGCGAGGTCCGGCAGCACCTCCTGCTGGAAGGCGGCGGCGTGGCGCGCCATCAGCTCGCGCGAGCGGGTCCAGATCAGGTCCAGCACCTCGCGCGGCTGGAGGCCGGACGCACTGCGCTGGGCGACTCCGGTGGCGATCCGGCGCTTGAGCCCGGCCACCCGGACCATGAAGAACTCGTCCAGGTTGCTCGCGAAGATCGCCAGGAACTTCGCCCGCTCCAGCAACGGGATGCCCGGGTCCTCGGCCAGTTCCAGGACCCGTTCGTTGAACGCCAGCCAACTGCGCTCGCGGTCCAGGAAGCGGCCCTGCGGCAGTGCTTCGAACTCCTCCTCGTCCGTGGCCGGCAGCTCCGGCGGAATACCCAGCGCGCCGGACATCCGGGCCGTAGGTGACAGCGGGGCAGAGACAGGGCGGGGGATGCTCATGGGCTCCAGCTCCTCCAGCAGCAGGACGGCGTCCGGACGCGAATGGCTCTGCGGGCCGTCGCCCTCGCCCCGGGCCGGACCCGGGGACAGCACCCACCCTCCCGGTGCGGTCCGTACAGGACCGGCCGGTGCGTGGCGGTCGACTCTGCACGAGCGAGACACTACGGACTTCATCCTGTGATCTTCGCGGCAGCAATTGAATCCACGGTAAACACCGCATGGCCAGGAGGAAAGCTGAGTCGGTCGGAGCAAGGGGCGTCGCCGTCCCGTCCCTCGCCCGCGACCGCTCGCGGGGCCGTCCCGGCCGCGTTAGACGCCGCCGGAGGACCGGGGAGTCCGGTGCGCGGATGCCCCGGACCGGCTAGGCCGACCGGTTCGTCCGGTACTGGGCTCGGTACATGAGGTCCACCTCGTGAACGGCGAATCCCAATCGTTCATATACCCGCACGGCGGCCGGATTGTCGGCGTCGACGTAGAGAAGCACGGTGTCCAGTCCGCGCTCCCCGGTGCCGGTGCCGGTCAGGTGGCGCAGGCCCGCCGCGGTCAGCGCACGGCCGAGACCGCTGCCCTGCTCGGCCGGGTCCACCCCGACCACGTACACCTCGCCGAGCTCGGGCTCGGTGGCGGTGGCCGGGTGCACCTTGGTCCAGTGGAAGCCGACCACCCTGCCGTCGCGGGTCGCGAGGAAGAAGCCGGCCGGGTCGAACCACGGCTCGGCGATCCGCTCGGCCAGGTCCTGCCCGGTCCAGGCGCCCTGCTCGGGGTGGTGGGCGAAGGCCAGGGCATTCAGCCGCAGCCACTCGGCGTCGTCCTCCCCCGGGCGGAAGGTCCGGAGCTCGATGCCCTCGGGAACGGCCACCTCCTCGGTCTGCCGGCCAGTGCGGCGCATCTGCCGCAGCTCGCGGACCAGCTCGGCGCCGTACACCCCGGCCAGGTGCCGGGCCGCCGGGTGGCCGCCGTGCACCCAGAAGTCCACCGCGTCGCGCCCCGCCCGGTGGGCCTGCTCCAGGACCGCGTCCACCAGCGGACGGGCCAGGCCGCGGCCGCGGGCGGCCGGGTCGACCACCAGCTCGGCGGCGGGGTTGGCCGCCGGGTTCTCCGGCACCTCGAGCTGGCCGTAGCCGAGGACGGCGCCGCTCCCGGTCCCGGATTCGGTCTCGGTGTCGGTGTCGGTGTCGGTCCCGGTCCCGGTCTCGACGAGGTGGATCACACCCGGCCGCGGGATCTCCGCGTTCCGCAACCGAAGCCGGCCCTGCTCGGACACGGCGGCCCGGCCGTCCACCACCTGGGCCGCCGCCAGAACACGCAGGGAACCGTCGCGCTGCTCGGGCCGGAGCACATCGTCCGCAATGACCGCTGTCTGATCGTCCATGCCCAGACGATACGTCACCGGAAATGCAAAAAGCCCCTGATCCGAGTGGATCAGGGGCTTTTCTGAAGAATTGTTCGGCGGCGTCCTACTCTCCCACAGGGTCCCCCCTGCAGTACCATCGGCGCTGTAAGGCTTAGCTTCCGGGTTCGGAATGT
>NZ_JBIVVI010000706.1:0-4835 GCF_044757675.1 Kitasatospora sp. NPDC091257 | reverse complement strand
GGGGGATACAGGCTGCAAAGGGGGATTCCTCGGTGCGTGCGGCCACGGTTCGTGTCCACATGATCGTGTGCCGGCCAGGGCCGGCATCGGATGGCGTTGCCGCCCGGGTCCGGACTGTCGTGCCCCAGCACCGGAACCGGCTGAAGGCGGCTGCGAGCGGCCCGGCGACCCCGGCCGCTACTTGACGTTGGCGATGGGGGCGTTGGCGGCGAGGCAGACCGTGCCGATGCGAGGAGCGGTGCTCTCGATGAACACCAGGGCCCGGGTGCTGGACGCCGCCGCACCGCCCAGCGACGGCCCCTGGCCGACGGGGCCCGATCCGTCGAGCTCGGCCGTGCCGAACACCAGGCCGGGGACGGTCTCCACGTGCCGCACCACGCCGTCGACCGGTGCGTGCCAGCGGTGGTAGCCGGTGGCGGGGACCAGCAGCTGGAGGACGTCGCCGCCGACGAACCGGTCCGTGCAGGCGCTGTTGTTGAGCGTATCCGCCAGGGAGTGGCTCTGGCCTTTGAGGGTGAACCCGGCGTTCTTCTCGACCTGCCGCTCGTGGCGGATCAGGGTGGCCTCGCCCGGCGCGAGGACGGCGGTGGGGTCGGTGGAGACCGGGCGGGCCTCGGGCTTGAACTTCCGGTGGAAGAAGTCGTTGAACGACGCGAAGCCCCAGTGCTCGGCGCTGCGGTCGGGGATCACGTAGTCGTCGAGCCGGTGGCTTTCGACGGCGTGCGGGGACAGCCAGCCGTTGTCCTCCTCGGTCAGCCACGCACCGCAACAGGTGCTCGACGCCGTGGACCGGCTGGAGGCCGCGCGGGAGCTGTTCGAGCATCCCGGACACCAGCGACTGGATGCCGGTGTCGGTCTCGATCAGCTTCTTGAGGGTCGCGACCGCGGGGCTGTGCGGTTCCCTCCGGTCCCGGGCCCGGTCCGCGAGGTCCGCCAGCCAGGCGTCGACCGCCCGGCGGTCCTTCGGAAGATACCCGGCGACCCGCCCGAACGAGGTGCGGTAGCGGGCGTCGGCCAGGGCGCCGGTGAGGTCACCGAGCATGGTTGTCTCCTTGGCATTCGATCGACCACGTCCAGGTGGAGATCCTCGCGAGTCTCACCTGCGCAACAGGCGAGGAAACACGGTTCGTCGCCAAAGGGACTCGAAAGGATGACGGTGGCCGTCGACGTCACGCACGTCATGGCCGACGTGTCAGTCGGCCTTCGGTACCGCCGGTGACGGGGCAGAGTCGTTGAATGAACGGAGCGGGGTGCGGCATCGCCGTCTCCGTATCCGCCGAGAGGCAGGGCGGGCTCAGTGAACGGTGAGGTGCACGGCCGAGGAGGCCGGCTCGACCGAGGTGAGGTTGTTGGAGAGCATCGCCCCCAGGCCGCGCTCGTGGAGGATCGCGGCGGCCAGGCCGTGGGCGAGGAGCTGGTGGCGGGCGGCGAAGATGTCCCGGACGGACGGTCCGCGGCCGTCCTCCTCCACCGCCCCTAGATCTGGTAAGCGGCGGTGGCGGCACCCCAGCGGAACCCCGCCGGCAGGTCGAAGCGGTCGGGCATGACAGCCTCCTGACGAGAACATGAGGGGCTGTCATATTACTGACGCCGCGCCGGAACACCAGCGAGGGCGACCCCGGACTTCGGCGGTCGGACCCCTATGCGGCCGGAGCCGTTCGCGGCGGCCGACCGGTGCCGACCCGGGTCGGGCCGGGGCGAGCCGGGGCGATCGCGGCGCACGCGATCGCTCCGGCCCGGCCGCCGTGGCGAAATCCCATGGAACCGTTGTGCGGTGACTCAGGCTCAGTTCCCGGTCGCGAGGGTGTCACCGCGGACCAGGCCGGATTCCGCCGGCACGTCGGCCGGATCGGAGCCCTCGTGCAGGATCCGGTTGTTCTCGTCGACGAAGACCACCCGGGGTTCGAGCTTGCCGAGTTCGTCCTGGTGCACCTGCGCGTAGGCGATGATGATCACAAGGTCGCCGACGCCGATGAGCCGGGCGGCGGCGCCGTTGATGCCGATCACACCGCTGCCGCGCGGCCCCTCGATCACATAGGTGGACAGCCGCTGCCCGTTGTTGATGTCGACGATGTCGACCTTCTCGCCGGCCACCAGGTCGGCGGCCTCCATCAGGTCGGCGCAGATGGTCAGCGAGCCGACGTAGTGCAGGTCGGCCTGCGTCACCGTGGCCCGGTGGATCTTCGACCGCATCAGGGTGCGATACATGACTGCTCCTTCTTTGACAGGGTGTACTGGCACCGCGACGCCCTCGGCGAACACGGGAGACCTCTCCGCGGCTCCGGCTGACGCTCCGTCACGATCAGGGCTCCGCGGCGGGAAGTGCGGTGGTCAGGGGTCACAAATGCGGGTTGACGCGTTCGCGGCGTGATGTGACCATCGAACGGGTTCACGCCCGGGGACACCGTGGCGGGCGGGAATCGTTGGGGAGGTTCTGCTCGCGTCCGGGGAATCGCCCTCGGCACTGTGACCTGTCCGCGCGCTGCCACCGGGATCGCCGTCGAGTCCGGTTCGAGCAGGCCGTGACGTGGTGCCGATCGGACACCCGTCGACGGCAGGGAGGCGCCTTCGCGCGCGGTCAGCGAGTGATATCTGCACAAGGGGGAAAAATGATCGCTGCCTTGACGGATTCTCGACAACTCGGTGAGTCCGAGCACCGCGTGCTCGATGCGTACCGCGCCAGAATGAGCGACGCGGACGTCATGCTGGACGTTCCGGCGGGCCACGACCGCTCGCTCACCGGGCTGCTGGTCGCCGGTCACGCGCTCGAACGGGGACGCAGCGTGGCCTACCTGACCGACGACAGCGACCGGGTGCTCTCGCACGCGAGCGTGCTGCCGGAGCTGCCGGCGGTGCGCCGGCTGCACGGGCAGAGCTCGCTGAGCGACATCGTCGCCTACTACAACGCGCAGGCGCTGGGCGTCATGGACTTCGCCACCTACTTCAACACGAGCCCCAAGGTCGAGCTGGCCGAGGTGGTGGTGTTCGACGACTGGCACACGGCGTGCGAGATGGTCGGAAGCCTGTTCACGCTGCGGGTGGACCGCCGGCTGCAACGCCGGGCCTACGACGGCATCTGCGACCTCGCGCTGTCGCTCGGGGACGAGAGCTACGCCACGGTGGCGCGGATGCGGCACGAGGGCGCCGACAGCCTGCTCTCGCCGCGGCAGCTCGACCTGGCGGACTGGGCACGGATCGCCGACCGGGCCGCCGAGGTGCTCACCCCGGAACTGTGCACGGAGGACGACAGGTTCACCTGGCCGCGGCTGCAGCCCTGGCTGCACCAGTGCCGGGTGCTGATCGCGCCCGCCGGTGTCGAGATCCGTCCCCCGCACCAGCTCATCCGGACGCTGCCCGGCTACCGCCACGCCGACCAGCGGGTCTTCCTCACGCGGCAACCGGTCGAGTCGACGGTCGAGCCCGCGAAGGTCGGACGGGACCTGCGACTGCCGGACACCGACCGGCTCACGCTCTCGCCGAACATGCGGGCCGCCGTGGCCTACCTGCGGGGGAACTACGCGGACAGCGGTCTGACACTCGGTCGCGTCGCGCGCAGTGCGTACATGAGCCAATATCACTTCTCCCGCCGCTTCAAGCAGGAGACCGGCTGGCGGTTCATCGACTTCGTCACCGCGCTGCGGCTGACCGAGGCCGGACACCTGCTGCGCAACACCACCATGTCGATCACCGATGTCTCCCGTACGGTCGGCTATCAGGAACTGAGTCACTTCCAGCGCACGTTCAAGAAGTGGTTGGGCACCTCCGCGTCGGGCTACCGGGGCGTGTCCCGGTAGCCCGACCGCACGGTCAGTGCTGGCAGCACTGGCGCATGCTCCACTCCGGACGGTGCCAGTAGTGAGCGGGGTCCTGCGAGGCCGACGGCGCGGCCGGGCGAACGGTCACGACGGCCGCCCCGGCCGCCTCCGCCGCCTTGGCCGCCTTGGCCGGCCGGAACGGCGCGAGGATCTCCGGCACCGTGCGGGTGACGCCGGCCACCATCACCGACCGCACCGCGGCCGCGGCGCGGATGTCGGTCAGCGGGTCGCCCTCGACCATGACCAGGTCGGCGATCCTCCCCGGCGCCACCGCGCCCAGCTGGTCGCCGTAGCCCAGCGCCCTGGCGGCGTTGCCGGTCGCGGTCATCAGCGCCTCGCGCGGGGTGAATCCGTACTTCACCAGCACGCGCAGGTTCTGGTGCGCGCTGACGCCGACGTCGTCCAGCGGCGCGTCGGTGCCGAAGACGACCAGGCCGCCCCCGCGGTGCACCCGCAGCAGCGCGTCCACCATGCCCTGGGTGATCCGCTGGTCGAGCTCGCTCTCCGGACCCGGCTGCGCGGCGCCGTCGGCCTTGGCCACCAGGCGCCGGTAGTCCCAGTCCGGGAACAGCACCTTGGTGCGCTCGTCCTCCACCAGCGACCGGTCGCCGGCGTACAGCTCGCTGGCGAAGATCATGGTCGACGACACCCACATGCCGCTGGCCACGAGCAGGTCCACCGCGTCCTGCGACATGCGGAAACCGGCGTAGCTCAGCGTGCGCGAGTAGTTCAGCCGATGGCCGCCACCGGGGTGCTCCATGCCGTCCAGGCCGGTGTGCGCCGCCGGGTACAGATAGTGCGAGGTGACCGGCACGCCCATCGCGTGCGCCCTGGCCACGATGCGCTGCTCGAAGGCCACCGGCATCCGCATGTACGACTTGATCTGGTCGTAGTCCAGCCCTTCGGCGCGGTCCAGTTCCCGCTCCAGCTGCTGGGCGGAGTGGACCGGCCGCATGCAGTTGTAGAAGGCCCGGCTGCCGTCCAGGGCCTGTCCCGAGCCGAGGTAGCGGGGGCCCACCC
>NZ_JBIVVI010000705.1:0-4869 GCF_044757675.1 Kitasatospora sp. NPDC091257 | reverse complement strand
GGGTGTCCTCCTTCGGCGTCAGCGGCACCAACGCCCACGTCATCCTCGAACAGGCCCCGACCGACCCGACAGCCCCCGCAGACGGGCTCGTCGACGGGTCCGGGACACCGGGGACCGTACCCGCCGTCGTCCCCTTGCTCCTCTCGGCGCGCACTCCGGAGGCGCTGTGCGCCCAGGCGGCGGCGCTGTCGGCCCGGATCGGAGACGGGTCGGGCGTCCGCACCGCGGACGTGGCCTTCTCCCTGGCCACGGGCCGCAGCGCGCTGGGACACCGCGCGGTGCTGGTGGGCACGGAGGAGAACCTCGCCGAGCACCTGGCCGCGCTGTCACAGGGTGCCGCGGTGTCCGGCGGCGGGTTGGTTTCCGGTCGGGTGGTGTCGGTGTTCCCGGGTCAGGGTTCGCAGTGGGTGGGGATGGCCGCGGAGTTGCTGGCCGGGTCGGAGGTGTTCGCGGAACGGATGGCGGAGTGCGGGCGGGCGTTGGCGCCTTACGTCGACTGGTCGTTGACGGAGGCGTTGGGTTCGGAGGCGCTGCTGGCGCGGGTCGATGTGGTGCAGCCGGTGCTGTGGTCGGTGATGGTGTCGCTGGCGGAGGTGTGGCGTTCGTTCGGGGTCGTTCCGGACGCGGTGGTGGGCCACTCGCAGGGCGAGATCGCCGCGGCTTGTGTGGCGGGCGGTCTGAGTCTGGAGGACGGGGCCCGGGTGGTCGCGTTGCGTTCCCGTGCGGTGGGGGTGCTGGCGGGCCGTGGTGGCATGGCGTCGGTGCCTCTGCCGGTGGACGCGGTGCGGGAGCGCATCGCCCCGTGGGCGGGCCGGCTCTCGGTGGCGGCGGTGAACGGCCCGTCGTCGACGGTGGTGTCGGGCGACGCCGACGCGGTGGCGGCACTGGTCGAGGCCTTGGTCGGGGAGGGTGTGCGGGCGCGTCTGATCGAGGTCGACTACGCGTCGCATTCCGCGCATGTGGAGGAGATCCGTGAGCGGTTGCTCTCCGATCTGGCCGGCATCGTTCCTGTCTCGGGTTCGGTGCCGTTCTTCTCGACGGTGACGGGTGGTTGGCTGGACACGAAGGCTTTGGACGCGGAGTACTGGTACCGCAATCTCCGGGAGACCGTCGAGTTCGGGCAGGCCACGGAGACGTTGTTGGGGGAGGGCTTCCGGTTCTTCGTGGAGTCCAGCCCGCACGCGGTGCTGTCGGTTGCGGTGGGGGAGTCGGTGGAGGCCGCGGGTACGGATGCCGCGGTGCTGGGGACGCTGCGTCGCGGGGAGGGCGGCCTGGCCCAGGTGCTGCGTGCGGTGGGCCGTGCGTGGGAGCGCGGGCTGGGGGTGGACTGGTCGGGTGCGTTCCCGGGGGCGCGGCGTGTCGAGCTGCCGACCTACGCCTTCCGGCGCAGCCGCTACTGGCTCGACGTTCCGACCACGAGCTGGGACGTCGCCTCGGCGGGTCTCGCCACGACCGGGCACCCGCTGCTCGGTGCGGCGACGCAGGTCGCGGACTCCGATGAACTGCTGCTCAGCGGCCGGATCTCGCTGCGCACCCACCCCTGGCTCGCCGACCACGCGGTGTCGGGCGTCGTCCTCTTCCCCGGCACGGCGTTTCTCGAACTCGCGCTGCGCGCCGGGGCCGAGGCGGACTGCCCGGTGGTCGAGGAACTCACCCTCGGATCGGCGCTCGTGCTCCCGGAGGAGGGAGCCGTCCACCTGCAGCTCCGGGTGGCCGCACCCGACGGCGACGGTCGGCGCAGGCTCGGCGTGTTCGCCCGTACGACACGGGACGCCGACGCGCCCTGGACCGAGCACGCCACCGGCACCCTGGCGCCCCGGCCCGCCGGGGACCCGGCCGGAGCCGCGGCCGGTCTGCTGAGCTGGCCGCCGTCCGGTGCCGAACCCGTGGACACCGGCGACCTCTACGAGCGCTTCGCCGAGGCCGGCTACCACTACGGCCCCGCCTTCCGCGGCATCCGTGCCGCGTGGCTCCGCGGCGGCGAGGTGTTCGCCGAGGTGGTGCTGCCGGAGCCGCAGCACGCCGACGCCGCCGGATGCGTGCTGCACCCCGCGCTGCTGGACGCGGCCCTCCAGATCGCCGCACTGCTGCCCGACCAGGACGGCCGGGCCCGGCTGCCCTTCAGCTGGAACGGCGTGACCAGCGGGATCACCGGGGCCACCACGCTGCGCGTGCGGCTCGCCACCGACACGCCGGACACCGTGGCCCTGCACGCCCACGACCTGTCCGGACGGCAGGTGCTCGGCGTGGAAGCCCTGCTGCTGCGGCCTCCGGCCGCCGGCGGGCCGCTCGCCGCGACCGCCCACGCCGACCTGCTGTACCGCCTCGACTGGACCCCGGCCACCGACCCGGCCGACAGCGCCGTGCCCACCTGGGCCGCCCTCGGCGGTGCCGTCCCCGGGGCGGTGTCATGGCAGGACATCGGCGCCCTGGGGGCCGCCCTCGAAGCGGGCGCCGCCCTGCCCGAGGTGATCGTGGCGGCCATCGCCACCGCCGACCTGCCCCACCCCGCCGACCGGGTCCGGGCCACCGCACACCAGGGCCTCGCCCTCGTGCAGCAGTGGCTGGCCGACGAGCGGTTCGCTGCGGCCAGGCTGGCCCTGCTCACCAGGGACGCGGTCCGTACCGGACCGGTCGACCGTCCCGTCGATCCCGCCCAGGCCGCCCTGTGGGGCCTGGTGCGCAGCGCGCGGGCCGAGCACCCCGGGCGCTTCGTCCTCATCGACGCGGCCGGGACCGGCGAGCCGGCGGACGCCCTGCCTGCGGCGCTCGCCGCCGGGGAACCCGAGCTGGCGCTGCGGACCGGCCCGCCGCTGCTGCCGCGGCTGGTCCGCGGCGGACGGCCGGACGGCACGCTGTCCCTGCCGGACGGCGCCGCCTGGCGGCTCACCACCGACGGCCGGGGCTCCCTCGAGGACATCGCGGCGGAGCCCGCTCCGGCGGCCCTCGCCCCGCTGGGCAAGGGGGAGGTACGGATCGCGGTGCGCGCCGCCGGGCTGAACTTCCACGACGTCATCGCCGCGCTCGGCCTGGACCCCGACCCCGAACAGCAGGGCCTGGGCAGCGAGGGCGCCGGAACCGTCATCGAGGTGGGCCCGGGTGTGGACGACCTGGTGCCCGGGGATCGGGTGATGGGGATCTTCGGGGGCGCGTTCGGCCCGACCGCCGTCGCCGACCGCCGTACCGTCGCCCGGATACCGGCGGGCTGGTCCTTCGCCCGTGCCGCATCCGTGCCGGTGGTGTTCCTCACCGCCTACTACGGTCTGTTCGATCTCGGCGGACTGCGGCGCGGGGAATCGGTACTGGTCCACGCCGCGGCCGGAGGTGTCGGCATGGCGGCGGTGCAACTCGCCCGGCACGCCGGTGCGCGGGTGTTCGCGACCGCCTCCCCCGCCAAGTGGGACGTCCTGCGGGCCGGCGGACTGGACGCCGCGCACATCGCCTCGACCCGTACCACCGACTTCGCCGAGACGTTCCTGACGGCCACCGGCGGGCGGGGCGTCGACGTCGTACTCGACAGCCTGGCACGGGAGTTCGTCGACGCCGGTCTGCGGCTGCTGCCGAACGGCGGACGGTTCGTGGAGATGGGCAAGACCGACGTCCGCGACCCCGAGACGGTCGCCCGGCAGCACCCCGGGGTGCGCTACCGGGCGTTCGACCTGATGGAGGCCGGTCCGGAGCGCATCGGCGAGATGCTCGCCGATGTCCTGGACCTGTTCCGGCAGGGAGCGCTGCGTCCTCTGCCCGTCACCGCCTGGGACGTCCGGCAGGCCCCGGCCGCCCTGCGCTCGCTCAGCCAGGCCCGGGGCGTCGGCAAGAACGTCCTGCTGCTGCCCGCTCCGCCGGACCCCGAAGGGACTGTCCTGGTCACCGGGGCCACCGGCACCGTGGGACGGCTCCTGGCCCGGCACCTGGTCGTCGCGCACGGCACCCGGCACCTGCTGCTGGCGGGCCGCCGGGGCGGATCCGCCGACGGCATGCCGGAGCTGGTACGGGAACTGACCGGGCTCGGGGCGTCGGTGACCGTCGCAGCCTGCGACGTCGCCGACCGCGCCGCGCTCGCCGCCCTGCTCGGGTCGGTGCCCGCCGCGCACCCGCTCACCGCCGTCGTCCACGCGGCCGGTGTCCTGGACGACGCCACGATCGCGGGGCTGACTCCGGACCGGCTCGACCGCGTCCTGCGGCCCAAGGCGGACGCGGCGCTGGCCCTGCACGAACTCACCCGGGGCCTCGACCTCGCGGCGCTGGTCCTGTTCTCCTCGGGCGCCGCCCAGTTCGGCGCGGCCGGGCAGGCGAACTACGCCGCCGCCAACGCGGTCCTCGACGCCCTCGCCGCCGAACGCCGGGCCGAGGGGCTGCCCGGCCTGTCCATCGGCTGGGGCCTGTGGGAGGAGCGCAGCGAGATGACCGCCGCGGTCACCGCGGGCCGGGGCGCCGGGGCGGGCGCGCTGACCTCGGCGGAGGGCCTCGCCCTGTTCGACGCGGCACTGGACTCCCCGTACGCCTATCGGCTCGCGGCCAGGATCGCCCCGTCCGTGCTGCGGGCGGACGACCGACTGCCCGCCGTGCTCCGCGGCCTGGTCCGCCCCGCCCGTACCGGTTCCGCCTCCGCCGCGGCGCCGGCCCGCTCGATGGCGCGGCAGCTCGCCGAGCTGCCCGAGGCCGAGCTGTACCGGACCCTGCTCGACCTGGTGCGCGGCAACGCCGCGGCGGTGCTCGGCCACAGTTCGCCGAACCTGATCCGCCCGGCCCGCCCGTTCAAGGACGTCGGCTTCGACTCCCTCACCGGGGTCGAACTGCGCAACCGGCTGGTGTCCTCGACCGGGCTGCGGCTGCCGGCCGCGCTCGTCTTCGACCACCCCACCCCGG
>NZ_JBIVVI010000704.1:0-4877 GCF_044757675.1 Kitasatospora sp. NPDC091257 | reverse complement strand
ACCCTAGTTTATTAGGTTTTTGTTTTTTTTAGTGTTGTTTTTTTCGTTTGTGCTCCCCCGCGGCCGGGCTGCACGTGGAGCAGCGGGCCCGCTCGGCTGTTCGCGTCCGGTGCCTCAGGCCTGGGCGACGAAGACGTGCTGGGCGATGTCCTTGCCCAGCTCCGCCGCGTTGTCCCCGGTGCCGACCAGCACGCCGCCGACGCCGGCGCTCACCTTGACCGTGGAGCCCGGCCTGACACCGGCCCGGCGCAGGGTGCTCATCAGCGCGCTGTCCGTCTGGATCGGCTCGCCGATCCGGCGGACCACCACGTCGGCCCCGGCCTCGCCCGGCTTGACGGTGTCCAGCGGGACGAGCCCGGCGTCGAAGCCCTCGCCCTCCGCCTTGGTGTCGCCCAGCTCGTCCAGGCCCGGGATCGGGTTCCCGTACGGCGACTGGGTGGGGTGGCCGAGCATGGCGAGCACCTTGCGCTCGACCGTCTCGCTCATCACGTGCTCCCAGCGGCAGGCCTCCTCGTGCACCTGCTCCCACTCCAGGCCGATCACGTCGACGAGCAGGCACTCGGCGATGCGGTGCTTGCGCATGACGCGCACCGCGAGCCGGCGGCCCTCCTCGGTCAGTTCGAGGTGGCGGTCCCCGGCGACCTGGAGCAGCCCGTCGCGCTCCATCCGGCCGACCGTCTGGCTGACGGTGGGGCCGCTCTGTTCCAGGCGCTCCGCGATCCGGGCACGCATCGGGACGATGCCCTCCTCCTCCAGCTCCAGGATGGTGCGAAGGTACATCTCAGTGGTGTCGATCAGCCCAGACATCGCCGCTGGCTCCGTTCTTCGGTGTCCTCACCGCCAATTCTGACGTACCGGACCGACAACCGGGCCCGCCCCGGGGCTCCGGAGGCCCGTTTTGTTCCTGTTGACAACGATGCCACCGGGGCGCGACCGTGCTCGCCGAAGCTTTCTCCACCGGCGGTCTGGACCACCCGGACCACCCCACCCGGCCGGAATCCCCCACCGGCAGAGAGCGAAGGCAGCAGATGAACGACCTGGTCGGCCGGTACTTCGACGCCGCGATCTCCCACCTCCAGCGGGTCCGCGAAGAGGAGGCCGACACCATCGAGGCCGCCGCCGCGCTGCTGGCGGAGGCGATGACCGAGGGTCGCCGGGTCTTCACCTTCGGTGCCGGGCACTCCGCACTGCCGGCCCAGGACGTGGTCTACCGGGCCGGCGGACTGGTCCCGGTGAACCTGCTGAACGTGCCCGGGACGGCCGGGGTGACGGTGATGCCCGCGCCGCTGTCCAGCGCGCTGGAGCGGGTCTCCGGGCTGGCCACCGCCACCCTGGACCTGACCCCGGCGACCGCCGGGGACCTGCTGTTCGTGATCTCGCTCTCCGGCCGCCAGGTGATGCCGGTCGAGCTGGCCCGCTACGCCCGGGAGCGCGGCCTCACGGTGGTCGGCGTGACCTCACTGGCGTACCCGCGGGAGGTGCCCTCGGCGCACCCGACCGGCACCTACCTGAAGGACCACTGCGACGTGGTGCTGGACAGCAAGATCGCGGTCGGCGACGGCGAGCTGACCCACCCGGGCGCCGAGACCACCTTCGGCCCGGTCTCCACCATCGTGACCAGCGCGCTGATGCAGGCCGTGGTCGCCTCGGCGGTCGGCCGGCTGGCCGACCGGGCGGCCGCCGGGGAGTGCCCCGCGCCGCCGCTGTTCCGCTCCGGCAACGTCCCGGGCGGCACCGAGTGGAACGCCGAGCAGATGGCCGAGAACGCCGAGCGGGTCTTCTACACCTACTGAGCGGCACCCGCCGTGCCGCACCCGCCGGCCGCGCGCACCGGCCCGCACTCCGCCGGGCCGCACCGGCAGGTCGCCCGCGCACATCCGCCGGCCGGTGCGCGCCCCCGCCACCTCCCGCACGCTGGGTGCCGACCCGAACACGGGGAGTACCGGACAACCACCGGGGCTTCCCGGCCACATCCGGCCGCCCCGGCCGTCACCAGGCGTACCGGCGAATCCCCCGGGGCAGGAGAGCGGTGCGACCGGAGCGACTGGTGGGGGCCGAACATGGCGTCTGTTGCGGGACGGACCGGGTGGGTACGTGAGCGGGACCTGCTGCCCGAGTTCTTCTGGGCCGCCGACTCGGCGTCGCTGCGCGGGCAGCGGCGCTCGGTGCTGCTCTCCGCCTGGGAACTGGTCCTGCTGGTGGTCGCCGCGGCGACCGGCTCGGCCGACGGCGAGCCCTGGGCCTGGCCGGCGGCGGCCGCCTACCTCGGCGCGATCGTGCTGGCGGTGGTGATCAGCCGGCAGAACCCGCAGGGCCTCTGGTACGAGGGGCGGGCCGCCGCCGAGTCGGTGAAGACGCTGGCCTGGAAGTACGCCGTCCGGGCCGACGCCTACCAGCCCCCGCCGCGCGCCCTGCCGGACGCCGAGGGCCTGTACCGCTTCCAGCTCTCCGGGGTGCTCGGCGCGTTCCGGGACAGCCCGGTGGCCGTCCCGGAGGCCGGAGTGGAGATCACCCCGGCCATGCACGACCTGCGCGGCCAGCCGCTGGCGGTGCGCCGCGAGGTGTACCTGGCCGAGCGGATCCAGCTGCAGCACGACTGGTACCGCGCCAAGGCCCGCTACTGCGCCCGCGCCGGGCACTGGGCCGGGGTGCTGGGCGTGCTGCTGCCGGCGATCGGCCTGGTGCTCGCCCTGCTGCGGGCGCTCGGCGCGTTCAGCTACGACGCGCTGGGCACGGTCTCGGCGGTGGCCGCCTCGGTCGCCGCCTGGGCGCAGCTGCGCCAGTACCGGCCACTGGCCGCCGCGTACGCCCTGGCCGCCGAGGAGCTGGCGCAGATCCAGCGCCAACTCGCCCAGCTGGACCTGGAGTCGATGGAGGCCGAGGAGATCTGGGCCCGTCTGGCCCGGGACGCCGAGGACGCGATCTCCCGCGAGCACACCACCTGGCAGGCCCGCCGGGAGGTACGCACCACCACCGACCGGGAGCACGCAACCGACCCGGAGCACTGAGGAGGCCGCAGGTGTCGTTACGGATGATCAAAACGGCGGACGACCGCGCGCTCGCCGTCGAGTCCCTCGGCGACCCGCGCGGCCGTCCGGTGTTCCTGCTGCACGGCATGCCCGGCAGCCGGGTCGGCCCGCACCCGCGCAGCACCGTGCTGTACCGGCTGGGCGTGCGGCTGATCTCGTACGACCGGCCGGGCTACGGCGACTCGACCCGGCTGTTCGGCCGCCGGGTGAGCGCGGCGGCCGCGGACGTGCGGACCATCGCGGACGAGTTCGGGCTGGACAGCTTCGCGGTGCTCGGCCGCTCCGGCGGCGGCCCGCACGCGCTGGCCTGCGCGGCGCTGCTGCCGGGACGGGTCAGCCGGGCGGCGGTGCTGGTCGGCCTCGCGCCGCGCAACGCGGCCGGCCTGGACTGGTACGCGGGGATGACGCCGTCCAACGTCCGCGCCTACCAGGAGGCCGAGCGCGGGCACGGCCGGATCGCCGACGCGATGGAGTTCCGCTCCCGGCAGATCAAGGACGACCCGGTCCGGCTGCTGAACGGGCTGCGCACCGAACTCTCCGCCGCCGACCGGGAGGTGGTGGCCGACAGCGGACTGCGGCGGATGCTCCAGAGCAACTACCGGGAGGCGTTCCGGCACGGCGCCGACGGCTGGATCGACGACGTGCTGGCCTTCACCGCCGACTGGGGGTTCGAGGTCGGGTCGGTCCGGGTGCCGACCTGGCTCTGGCACGGCGCGGACGACCAGTTCTCGCCGGTCGACCACTCCCGCTGGCTGGCCGACCACATCCCGGACGCCGAACTGTTCCTGGAGCCCGGCGCCGCGCACTTCGGGGCGTTCCGGGTGATGACCACCGCGCTGGCCTGGGCCGCGGGCTGGGGCGGCCCGGGCTCAGACCTCCACCGGCGTCAGGGGCGCTGAGCCGCCGAGCACCGCCAGCACGTTGTCCACCGCCAGGCCGCCCATCGCCTGCCGGGTGCGGACGGTGGCGCTGCCCAGGTGCGGGGCGAGCACCGCGCGCTCCTGGGCGAGCAGCGCGGACGGGACGGCCGGCTCGTGCTCGAAGTTGTCCACGGCGGCGGCGAACAGCGCGCCGGACTCCAGCGCGGCGGCCAGCGCCTCCTCGTCCACCACGCCCGCGGTCATGCTGACCACCACCGCGCCGCGCGGCAGCAGGGCGAGGCGGCGGGCGTCCAGCAGGTGCCGGGTCCCCTCGGTGAACGGGCAGGTGACGACCAGCACGGTGGAGGTGGCGAGCAGGTCCTCCAGCGGCTTCCAGTCGGCGCCCTCGGCCTGACCGGTCGGCAGTTCGCGGCGGTTGTGGTAGCTGACCGGCATGTCGAAGGCGCGGGCCCGGCGGGCCACCGCCCGGCCGATCCGGCCCATGCCGAGCACGCCCAGCGGGGTGCCGGCCAGCTCCAGGCCGAGCAGGAAGTTCGGCGCCCAGGCCCAGGACGCGCCGGAGCGCAGCAGCCGTTCGCCCTCGCCGAGCCGGCGGGTGGCGGCCAGCAGCAGCGCCCAGGCCATGTCGGCGGTGGCGGTGGTGAGCACGCCCGGGGTGTTGGTGACCAGGACGCCGCGTTCGGCGCAGGCGGCCACGTCCACGTTGTGGTAGCCGACGGCGTGGTTGGCGACGACGGCCAGCCGCGGGCCGGCCGCGTCGAGGAACCCGGCGTCCACCCGGTCGTCCAGGGTGGTGATCACGGCCCGCCGGCCGCGGACGGCGTCCAGCAGCGCGGCCCGGTCCATCGCCAGGTCGGAGTCGTGGCAGGTGGCGGCGTGGTGCGCGGTGAGCCGTTCGACGACGCCGGGGGCGAGGCGCCGGGTGACCAGGACCGGGGGCGGAGTGCTCATGGTCAGGGAGCGTACC
>NZ_JBIVVI010000703.1:0-4878 GCF_044757675.1 Kitasatospora sp. NPDC091257 | reverse complement strand
GGGCTCCTCCGTGTTCCGGGTACGGGCCGTGCCTAGGCGGGCACCGAGGCCACGCCGGGGGCGAGGAAGGTCTTGCCGTTCACCCGCTCCGAGACGCCCTCACGGTCCAGGTACGGGGTGATCCCGCCCAGGTGGAAGGGCCAGCCGGCACCGGTGATCATGCAGAGGTCGATGTCCTGCGCCTCGGCGACGACACCCTCCTCCAGCATCAGACCGATCTCCTGCGCCACGGCCTCCAGGGCGCGGGCGCGGACCTGCTCCTCGGTGAGCACCGAGTCGCCGAAGGACAGCAGCTCCAGCACCTCGGGGTCGAGGACCTGCTGCCCGTCCGTCCAGGTGTAGAAGCCGCGCTTGCCGGCCTTGACCACCTTGGCGAGGTTCTCGGAGACGGTGAACCGCTCCGGGAAGGCGCCGTGCAGGGTCTCCGAGACGTGCAGGGCGATGGCCGGGCCGACCAGCTCCAGCAGCACGATCGGGGACATCGGCAGGCCGAGCGGCTCGACGGCCTTCTCGACGTCGGCGATCGGGGTGCCCTCGTCGATGATGCCCTGGATCTCGCCCATGAAGCGGGTCAGGATCCGGTTCACCACGAACGCCGGGGCGTCCTTGCAGAGCACCGAGGTCTTCTTCAGCTTCTTCGACACGGCGAAGGCGGTGGCCAGCGCGGCGTCGTCGGTCCTGTCGCCGCGGACGATCTCCAGCAGCGGCAGGATCGCGACCGGGTTGAAGAAGTGGAAGCCGACGACCCGCTCGGGGTGCTTCAGCTTCGAGGCCATCTCGGTGACCGACAGCGAGGAGGTGTTGGTCGCCAGCACGCAGGTCGGCGAGACCACGTTCTCCAGGTCCGCGAAGACGGCCTGCTTGACGCCCATCTCCTCGAACACGGCCTCGATGACGAAGTCCGCGTCGCCGAAGGCGGCGGCCTTGTCCAGCGAGCCGGAGACCAGGCCCTTGAGGCGGTTGGCCTTGTCCTGGCTGATCCGGCCCTTGCCGAGCAGCTTGTCGATCTCGGCGTGGACGTAGCCGACGCCCTTGTCGACGCGCGCCTGGTCGATGTCGGTGAGGACCACCGGCACCTCCAGACGGCGGGCGAACAGCAGCGCCAGCTGCGAGGCCATCAGACCGGCGCCGACGACGCCGACCTTGGTGACCGGGCGGGCCAGCGACCTGTCCGGCGCGCCGACCGGGCGCTTGGCCCGGCGCTGCACCAGGTTGAAGGCGTAGATGCCGCTGCGCAGCTCGCCGCTCATGATGAGGTCGGCCAGGGCCGTGTCCTCGGCGTCGAAGCCGGCCTGCAGGCTCGCCTTGTCGGCGAGGTCGAAGTCCTTGGCGGCGGCGATGATGTCCAGCGCCCGGTACGCGGCCGGAGCGGCGCCGTGCACCTTGCCGTCGGCGACCATGCGGCCCCAGAGGACGGCGTCGTCCCAGGCCTTGCCGCGGTCGATCGCCTCGCGCTCGACGACGACGTCGCCCTTGAGGACCTTGGCGGCCCAGAGCAGCGACTGCTCCAGGAAGTCGGCCGGCTCGAAGATCGCGTCGGCGATCCCCAGCTCGAACACGTCCTTGCCCTTGAGCTGCTTGTTCTGGTTCATCGAGTTCTCGATGACGACCTTGACGGCCTTACCGGCACCCACCAGGTTCGGCAGGATGGTGCAGCCGCCCCAGCCGGGGACGAGGCCGAGGAAGACCTCGGGCAGCGAGAAGGCCGGGACGCCCGCCGACACCGTGCGGTAGTCGCAGTGCAGGCCGACCTCGACGCCGCCGCCCATCGCCGCGCCGTTGTAGAAGGCGAAGGTGGGGACGGGCAGCGAGGCGATCCGCTTGAAGACGTCGTGGCCGCCCTTGCCGATGGCCAGCGCGTCCGCGTGCTCCGTGAGCAGCTCGACGCCCTTGAGGTCGGCGCCGACCGCGAAGATGAACGGCTTGCCGGTGATCGCGGCACCGACGATCGTGCCCTCGGCGGCCTCGGCCTCGACCTGGTCCAGCGCCTCGTTCAGCTTGAGCAGCGAGCCCGGGCCGAAGGTGGTCGGCTTGGTGTGGTCGAAGCCGTTGTCCAGGGTGATCAGGGCCAGCCGGCCGGCCTGCAGCGGCAGGTCGAGGTGGCGGACGTGCGCGGTCGTGACGACCTCGCCCGGGAAGAGCTCGGCGCCGCGGGTCAGCAGCTCAGTGGTGTTGGCCATGGTCACTTACCACCCTCGACCTGAGACGACGTTTCCGCTCCGCTCCAATGCGGGTTCTCCCAGATGATCGTGCCGCCCATGCCGAAGCCGATGCACATCGTGGTGAGGCCGTAGCGGACCTCCGGGCGCTGCTCGAAGCGGCGGGCCAGCTGGTTCATCAGGCGCACGCCGGAGGAGGCCAGCGGGTGGCCGAAGGCGATCGCGCCGCCGTACGGGTTGACCCGCTCGTCGTCGTCCGCGATGCCGAAGTGGTCCAGGAAGGCCAGGACCTGGACGGCGAAGGCCTCGTTGACCTCGAAGGCCTGGATGTCGTCGATGGTCAGACCGGCCTTGGCCAGCGCCTTCTCGGTGGCCGGCACCGGGCCGACACCCATGACCTCGGGCTCGACGCCCGCGAAGGCGAACGAGACCAGGCGCATCTTCACCGGGAGGCCGAGCTCCTCGGCGACGTCCTCGGCGGCCAGCAGCGAGGCGGTGGCGCCGTCGTTCAGACCGGCCGAGTTGCCCGCGGTGATGTTGCCGTGCGGGCGGAACGGGGTCTTGAGGCCCGCCAGGTTCTCCATCGTGGTGCCCGGGCGCATCGGCTCGTCCACGGTGGCCAGGCCCCAGCCGGTCTCGCCGACCTCGGGGTTGGTGTTGCGGATCGTGATCGGCACCAGGTCGGGCTGGATGTCGCCGTTGGCGTACGCCTTGGCGGCCTTCTCCTGCGAGCGCACGGCGTAGGCGTCGCAGCGCTCCTTGGTCAGGTGCGGGAACCGGTCGTGCAGGTTCTCCGCGGTCATGCCCATGAACAGGGCGGACTCGTCGACCAGCTTCTCGGAGACGAAGCGCGGGTTCGGGTCGACGCCCTCGCCCATGGGGTGGCGGCCCATGTGCTCGACGCCGCCGGCCACGACCACGTCGTACGCGCCGAAGGCGATGCCGCCCGCGGTGGCGGTCACGGCGGTCAGCGCGCCGGCGCACATGCGGTCGATCGAGTAGCCGGGCACGGACTTCGGCAGGCCGGACAGCAGGGCGGCGGTGCGCCCGATGGTCAGACCCTGGTCGCCGATCTGCGTGGTGGCCGCGACGGCGACCTCGTCGATGCGCTCGACGGGCAGGTTCGGGTTACGGCGCACGAGCTCCCGGATGCACTTGACGACCAGGTCGTCGGCGCGCGTCTCGTGGTAGATGCCCTTCGGGCCGGCCTTGCCGAACGGGGTGCGGACGCCATCGACGAAGACGACGTCCCTCGCGGTACGAGGCACGGGGGCTCTCCTCCCAGGGACCAACATTTAGGTGGGCGGGCTGCCGCCGTCGAAGACCCGAGCGGCGCCGCATCACGGCCATGCTACCCGCCGGTAACCAACCTGCCCAGGCCCCTCGGAGGGATCTGACCATGTGTCTCCCGACACGTTCCCCGGCCGTCCGACCAGGAGCGCCGGTTCCCGGGGACGGCGAAGGGGATGTCGCCCGTACGGACGACATCCCCTTCCCGTGTTGCCGGATCGGCCCGGACCGCGACCGGCCCCGCGCGGCCGTCGGCCGTCGGCCCCGGGCCCCGACCGGCTCCGCGCCGTGATCAGTCCTGGGCGACGACCGCCGCGGCGAAGGCGGCGGCCACCGCCGGCGCCACCAGGTCCACCTGCCACTGCCGGGCGCCGAGCCCGCGCAGTGCGGCGGCCACGCCCTCCGGGCCCGGGTCGGCCGGCGGCTGCCAGGAGACCCGCCGGACCAGGTCCGGGGTGATCAGGTTCTCGGCCGGCAGGTGGTGGCGCTCGGCCAGCTCGCTGATCGCGCTGCGCGCGCCGGAGAGCCGGGCGGCGGCCACCGGGTCCTTCTCGGCCCAGGCCCGCGGCGGCGGCGGTCCCTCGTGCGGCGCGGTGGCCGGCGGCAGCAGGTTCTCCGGGATCTCCCGGCCGCGCTGCACGGCCGCCAGCCACTGCTCCAGCTGGCGCCGGTGCACCCGGGGGCCGAAGCCCTGGACGGCCTGCAGGGAGGCGATGTTCAGCGGCATGGCCAGTGCGGCGTTGACGATCGCCGCGTCCGCGAGCACCCGGCCGGGGGAGACGTCGCGGTCCTGCGCCATCCGGTCGCGGGCGAGCCACATCTCGCGCACCACGGCCAGCTGACGGCGGCGGCGGACCTTGTGCAGCTGGGAGGTGCGGCGCCACGGGTCGGTGCGCGGGGCCGGGCGGGGCGCGGCGGCGATCGAGGCGAACTCCTCCATCGCCCAGCCGAGCTTGCCCTGGGCGTCCAGCTCCCGTTCGAGTGCGTCGCGCAGCTCGACCAGCACCTCGACGTCCAGAGCGGCGTAGCGCAGCCACGGCTCGGGCAGCGGGCGGGTGGACCAGTCGACCGCGGAGTGCTCCTTGGCGAGGCTCAGCCCGAGCACGTTCTCGGTCATCGGCCCGAGGCCGACCCGGGCGAAGCCGGCGATCCGCCCGGCCAGCTCGGTGTCGAAGAGGCGCCGGGGTCTCATGCCGACCTCGGCGAGGCAGGGCAGGTCCTGGCTGGCCGCGTGGACCACCCATTCGGCGTCCTCGACGGCCCGGCCGAGCGCACTGAGGTCCGGGCAGGCGATCGGGTCGATCAGGGCGGAGCCGGAACCCTCGCGGCGCAGCTGGATGAGGTAGGCGCGCTGCCCGTAGCGGTAGCCGGAGGCCCGTTCGGCATCGACGGCCACCGGTCCGGTGCCCCCGGCGAAGGCGGCGACGAC
>NZ_JBIVVI010000702.1:0-4880 GCF_044757675.1 Kitasatospora sp. NPDC091257 | reverse complement strand
GGTGTCCGTGACACCGGCCCCCTTCGCCGTACGGTCGTCCGGGTGCGCTCAGCCCGCCGCGCCCAGCCGCTCCACGGCCGCGGCGACCCGCTCGTCGGTCGCCGTGAACGCGACCCGCACGAAGCGGTCGCCGGCCGGCCCGTAGAAGTCGCCGGGCGCCACCAGGATGCCCAGCCCGGCCAGTTCGGCCACCGTCTCCCAGCACGGGCGGTCCTGGGTCGCCCACAGGTAGAGGCTCGCCTCGGAGTGCTCGATCCGGAAGCCGTACGCCTCCAGCGCCGCCCGCAGGGCCGAACGCCGGGCCGCGTACCGCTCGCGCTGCTCGGTCACGTGCGCGTCGTCCGCGAGCGCGGCGACCGTCGCCGCCTGGACCGGCGCGGGCACGATCAGGCCGCCGTGCTTGCGCACCTCCAACAGCTCCTTGACCACCACCGGGTCGCCCGCCACGAAGGAGGCGCGGTAGCCGGCCAGGTTGGAGCGCTTGGAGAGCGAGTGCACGGCCAGCAGGCCCTCGTGGCCGTCGCCGCAGACGTCCGGGTGCAGGACCGAGACCGGGTCGGCCTCCCAGCCCAGCTCCAGGTAGCACTCGTCGCTGACCAGCAGTGCCCCGTGCTCCCGGGCCCACTCGACGGCGCGGCGCAGCTCGTCCGCGCCCAGCACCCGGCCGGTCGGGTTGGACGGCGAGTTCACCCAGAGCAGGCGCACCCGGGAGCCGTCCAGCTCGTCCACCGAGTCGTACTCGACCGGCTCGGCGCCGCACAGCCGGGCGCCCACCTCGTAGGTCGGGTAGGCCAGGCGCGGGTAGGCGACCTGGTCTCCGGGGCCGAGGCCGAGCTGGGTCGGCAGCCAGGCCACCAGCTCCTTGGAGCCGACGGTCGGCAGCACGGCCTGCGGGCCGAGCCGCGCGCCGAGCCGGCGGTGCAGCCAGCCGGCGATCGCCTCGCGCAGCTCCAGCGGGCCCCAGACGGTCGGGTAGCCGGGGGTGTCGGTGTGCGCGGCCAGCGCCTTCTGGACGACCTCGGGGACCGGGTCCACCGGGGTGCCGACGGAGAAGTCGCAGAGCCCGCCCGGGTGGGCCAGGGCGGTCGCCTTGTACGGTTCCAGCTTGTCCCAGGGAAAGACCGGGAGCTTGTCCGAAACGCGACGCGCCGCCCCCGGGTGGCCCGGGAACGGCGCGCGCGTGCTGTTGGTGCTCACAGCTGTTCTGCCACCGATCGTCAGTGGTCGGCGTTCTGCGGCGGCAGAGCGGCGATGAACGGGTGGTCACGCTCGATCAGGCCGAGCTTCGAGGCGCCACCGGGCGAACCCAGGTCGTCGAAGAACTCGACGTTCGCCTTGTAGTAGTCCTTCCACTCCTCCGGAGTGTCGTCCTCGTAGAAGATCGCCTCGACCGGGCAGACCGGCTCGCACGCGCCACAGTCGACACACTCATCCGGGTGGATGTAGAGCGATCGCTCGCCCTCGTAGATGCAGTCAACCGGGCACTCTTCGATGCACGCCTTGTCCTTCACGTCGACACAAGGCTGCGCGATGACGTAGGTCACGCTGTCGTTCCTCCTCGGAAGGGCCTGGTGGCCCGTTCTGTTCTGCTGCCGTGCGCGGTGAGCGCGGCGTCGTCGATGCCCGCCCCTAGTATCGCGGGTCGGAGACCGCAAATGCACAGGAGGTGGCCAGATGGCGACGGTCAACCCGGTCGGCGACCGTCCGGAGGTCCGGATAGATCGCTCTGACGTGGGACGACGCGTGTCGGTCCGACGCCTCGCGGAGTTCGTGGACGACCGGCCGGTGTTCCGGGATTCGATCGGCGTGCTCACATCGTGGGACGAACATGGGCTGACGATCGCCCCGCGTTCCGGCGATCCGGTGCACTTGCCGGAGAAGCTGCTGGTCGCAGGCAAGGTCGTGCCGCCGTTTCCGGTTCGGCGGGCCCCGTTGCCGGTCACCGCGCCGGTCGAACTGCAGCGGATCGCGGGCCGCGGCTGGCCGGCCGTCGAGCAGGAGCCGCTCGGCGAGTGGACGCTGCGCGCCGCCGCCGGGTTCACCCGGCGGGCCAACTCCGTCCAGGCGCTCGGGGACCCAGGGCTGCCGCTGCCTCGGGCGCTGGCGGCCGTCCGCGCCTGGTACGCGGCGCGCGGGCTGCCCGCGTACGTCGAGGTGATCTCCCCCGGCTCGCCGACCGCGCTGGTCGCCGAACTCGACCGGCTCGGCGCCGGGTACGCGCCCACCCTGGTCCGCACCGCCCCGCTGGCCGTGCTCGCCCGGGTCGGCACCGGGCACGAGAGGGTCCGGCTGGCGCGGACCGCGGACGACCGGTGGCTGTCGGTGTACCGGCGGGTGAGCGGCGACCCGGCCGTCGAGGAGGCCGCCCGGCAGGTGCTGCACGGCGGGCCCTCCGTCTGGTTCGCCACCGTGCCGGGCGCCCCCGGGCAACCCCCGCCGGCGATCGGACGCTGCGTCGTCGAAGGGGACTGGGCCTGCTTCGGCGCGATCGAGGTCCAGCCGTACGCCCGGCGGGCCGGGCTGGCGACGGCGGTCATGGCGGTGCTCGCCTCGCGCGCGGCCGAGGAGGGGGCGAGCGGCGGGTACCTCCAGGTCGAGGCGGAGAACGCGGGGGCGATCGCGCTCTATGACGGACTCGGCTTCACGACCAGTCACACTTACCACTACGCCCTTCTTCCCCAGGGGTAGCCGCCAGGCCGTACCGTCCGACCGACCACCCGACCGTCCGTCCGTCCGTCCGTCCGCCACCTTGTCCGTCCGCCGTACGAAAGCCGTCGCCGTCACCGTGACCGAGCAGAGCAGAGACCGCTTCCGGACCGCCGCCCGCGCCGAGCAGCCCGACCCGGTGCTGCTGTGCCTGCTCGCCGCCGCCGAGCACGGCATGGTGCCCGACCCCGGCGACCCCGGCGAGCCGCCCGGCGTGGACGCACTGCTCGCCGCCTGCGAGGCCGCGCTGGAGCGGCACGCGGCAGCCGTCCGGCAGGCCGTCGCCGAACGGGCGCCCACCGGGCCGGAGGAGACGGCCGCCCTGCTCGCCGCGGTGCTCGGCGGACGGGAGCGATTCCACGGACGGCAGTCGGACTACCGGCGCCTGGAGTCCTCGCTGCTGCCCGAGGTGCTGCGGCGGCGGCGCGGACTGCCGATCACGCTCTCCCTGGTGTGGACGGCGGTCGGGCGGCGCGCCGGACTGACCGTCCACGGCATCGCGCTGCCCGGCCACTTCATCGTCACGGTGGGCGGCCCGGCGGGCGGCGAGGACTACGTCCTGGCCGACCCGTTCCACGGCGGGCGGCTGCTCGACCCGGAGGACGTCGAACGGCTGGTCGCCGCCGCCGGGCAGGAGTTCACCCCCGCCCTGCTCACCCCGGCCCAGCCGCTGGAGATCGTGCTGCGGGTGCTCGGCAACATCCGGGTCTGGGCCGCCGACCGCCCCGAGCACGCCCGCACCCAGCTGTGGGCCACCGAACTCTCCCTGCTGCTGCCCCGGCACCCGGCCCAGCTGCGCCTGGAACGGGCCGAACTCCTCGTCCGCACCGGGGACTTCCTCGGCGGATCGGCGGAGATGGACGCCTACGCGCAGATCCTGGACACCTTCGACCCGGACACCGCCGCCAAGGTCCGCCAGGAGGCCCGGGCGGCCCGGCACCGGCTCAACTGACCCGCCCGCCTACAGCCAGCCCTTCTCGCGGGCGATCCGCACCGCCTCGGTGCGGTTGCGGGCCCCGGTCTTCTGGATCGCCATCGACAGGTAGTTGCGCACCGTCCCCTCGGACAGGTGCAGCCGCCGGGCGATGTCCGCGTTCACCGCGCCGTCGGCGGCCGCGCCCAGCACGTCCCGCTCGCGCGGGGTCAGCGGGTTGGCGCCCTCCGCCAGCGCGGCGGCGGCCAGCACCGGATCGATCACCCGCTCGCCGCGCAGCACCCGGCGGATCGCCTCCGCCAGCTCGGCGGCCGGCGCGTCCTTCACCAGGAAGGCGTCCGCGCCCGACTCCATCGCCCGGCGCAGGTAGCCGGGCCGGCCGAAGGTCGTCGCGATGACCACCTTCGTCCCGGGCGCCCGGCCGCGCAGCTCGGCGGCCGCCTCGATGCCCGTCATCCCCGGCATCTCGATGTCCAGCACGGCGACCTGCACGTCGTTCGCGAGCACCGCCGCCACCACCTCGTCCCCGCGGCCGACCTGCGCGACGACGTCGATGTCCCCCTCCAGCCCGAGCAGCGCGGCCAGCGCCTCCCGGACCATCCCCTGGTCCTCGGCGAGGAGGACTCTTACACATTGTACGGGCGTCTTTGACGCGTCGTCGTCCATATGACCAGCCTAGACAGCACGAAGCCCCGCCCGGAGAGGATCCGGACGGGGCGCTGTGGGGGTCTTACTCGGGGCAGCTCGGCGAGCACGCCCACGCGGAGTACCCGGGGCTGCTCGCGGCCTCCTGGTGGCTCACCAGGGCTGGGCTGGTGGCTTCCCGCTTGCACCGGGTGCAGTAGATCGGGCCGACGCGCGGCCAGTCTTCACCGAGGGCGTTCGCATGGTTGTTCCGGTGGAACGGGTCGAGCATGCAGGGGAAGTCCGGGTGCGACGAAGGGCACCACATGTGGGCTTCTTGGTGGTCGCGGGGGTCATCACGCCACCGCCCTTGCGAGGGTGTGGGCGCCCGGATAGGTGTACCCGGGGTCGGGAAGTCCCTCGGCGACCGCCCGCAGCGCTTCGCGCCGGTGGTACTGGCGCTGCATCTCGTCCAGACCAGCCCGCCATGCATCGTGGTCGACGTGCGGTCGGACCAGCGGGCCCATGTACAGGCGTTCCGGCTCGGGCTGGTTCGCAGGCTCCGGGGTCGACATAGGGGCGCTTGGTTCACGGTGGGGGAAGGCGGGGGTTCGAC
>NZ_JBIVVI010000701.1:0-4884 GCF_044757675.1 Kitasatospora sp. NPDC091257 | reverse complement strand
GGGAAGCACCAGGCCTGCCCCGTGGTGCTTCCCCACCCCCACCCTCCCGCCGGCTTCGGCTTCGCCTCGCCGCTTCGCCTTCATGGTGTTGCGCAGGAAGTCACCCCGCCGACTTCCTGCGCAGAAACGGCTGGTTGGTTGACGCCCGAGCTTCGAGGACTCTCTTCACGACGTCGGGTCCATGAACCATCAGGCTGTGCAGTGCGCTGACCTGCCGGGCACCGGCCCACACTCCGGTGGTCGGTACGGCGAACTGCCGCAGTTCGATCCGTTCGGTCATGAACGCCGTGCCCGACCAGCCGAGGACACGGAGCAGTAGCAGGGTGGATGCTTCGGCGATCTCCGCCATCCGGTCGGTTTTCCTGAAGAGCGTCAGGAGCCCCGTTGGGTCCGCCGCCAACCGAGTCCAGAAGGGACTGACCCCGTAACGTCCGCGAAGGACGTGTTCCACCCGGCGGACGCTGCGTCGCACACCAGCCCGGAGGGCGGTGCCGCGTCAGCTGAGGATCTTGCTGTCGAATCCGTCGGCCAGAAGCCGCTGGTACGCATCAAGGACCGTCTCCGGAACATCTTGGGCGACGGCGAACCCATGCCTCGGGTACTCGATCACCCGCTGGAGGTCGCCCACGAGGCTGTCGATCACGAGTTGGCCGTCGCCGATGCTTTTCACGTAGTCGTTCAGGTTCATCGGGGTCGAGGTGCATACCGCCTCAGCCTCCGGCCACACCTTGCGGCATGTCGCGTATGCCCGGCGCTCCATGTAGGGCATGCTCACGAGCAGCACCGACCGTGCCTCGACGCCGGCGGCCTCCAGGACCTCACGGGAGAACTGGATGTTCTGGCCGGTGTTGCGGGCACGGGGCTCCTGGTGGATCGCCTGCTCGGGAACCCCGAGGGCGATGGCGTGCTCGGTGAAGTGCACGGCCTCACCGCGGGGGAAGAGCTCCGGCCGGGACGGTTCGGCCCACCGGTGAACACGACCTTCTGAACCAGGCCGTCCAGATACAGCATCGCCGTCTCGGCTGCCACGCCAAGGTCATGGCAGCCCAGGCCGATCGCCACATCGCACGGCCGCCGCTCGTGCCCCATCCGGTGGTATTCCCAGATCAGCGTGGCGTCCGCCCACTGCCAGTCGGTGATCTCGCGCTGCTGCGCGTCCGCCACGTTCTTCTCCCACTCACTGAAGGCACCGTGCTCGCTGGAATTCAGATCGGATGCCTCGGATGCTCCTTCGTTGGTGGGTCATACCGTACTTGTCCGCCATCACCTCGGCCCTGTCCAGCAGAGCGAACCCTTCCCCGGCCGTCGCGCGATCGGTCAGCGGGATGTGCCCGTGCGCGGTGGTCAGCCGCACGTCCTGCATGGGCGCCGAACCGTTGGTGTTCGTCCTCGCCACCTCGATCAACCGCACTGCCTCGCCGAGATTCCCCACACCGCGGTACGCGAGCGCGAGCTTCTGGTTCCCTGTCGCCCAGTCCTCCACCTCACCCAGGTTCTCGAACACCGGATCGCCGACTCGGCGATGCCGATGGCCTGTTCGTGCTCGCCCTGCTTGTCGAGCGAGGTTCCCACCCACAGGGCCGCCCGAGTCCGATCCCGTGTGCTGAGGCGGACGTCACCGGAAAGGTCCGAGTACTGGCCCGCCGCAGCCGAGAGCTGTCCGGACATCTCCGTCACCACAGCCAACGCCAGGTCCAACTGGGCCGTCCGCCGGGGGATATCGAGCTGGGTGTACAACAAGCGGGCCTTGGCGTACGAGGCCGACAGCGGGCCGAGCAATGCACCCTGATCACGGCGGAGGTCGCCCACCAGGGCCGTCGAGCGGGCCAGCAGGTAGAGGCCGCCGAGGCCGCACCGAACTGCCCTTCGCGGCCGGTCCGGGCAGGACTGGTCGCGTGTCGGTCTACAGCGAGACGAACGGGGTCGGCTTCCTCGCCGACAGGATGGCTCCGGACATGTCCTTCCGGCGGGCGGTGCGAGCCGTGGCGAGCGCGTTCGACGCCGGGGAGGTCCACCTGACCGGAGGGGAACCCACCCTGCACACGGAGGTGCCCGCGTTGGTCGCGGCGCTCACCGGCATGGGGCTGAGCGTCGGAATGACCAGCAACGGGGAGCGCGGTCGGCAGGTGATGCCGCAGTGTTCGGCGGCCGGACTCAACCGGATCAACGTCTCGGTGTTCGGCACGACCGCCGAGGAACTCGGGGCCGTCCAGTCCGAGCGGTTCAGGTCAGCGGGTCTGGCCGGGACGAAGATCCGCGCTGCGGAGCAGACCGTCCGGGCCGCCGTTGCCGACGGCGTCAAGGTGTCCGTGAACATCGTCGTTCCCGGAACGGCGCACGTGGACCGGGTCGTCAACCTGGTCGAGTCGTACGGCCAGTTCGCGGACGTGCGGATGCTCACCAGCATCCAGCACGGGCCGGAGTCGGTGGCGGCGATCTCCGAAGTGCTGGCCCGGGTCGGCGCGGAACCGGTGCTCCGGACGTTCACCGCCGGCACCTCCGACGAGCGCACCCTCTATCGGGCGCTCGGCAGCCGGGCGGTCTACGTCAAGCGGCTGCTGCCCGTGCGGCTCCCCGACACCTGCGCGTCGTGCCGGTTCAACAACGACACGGACTGTGAGGAGGGCTACTACGGCATCCGCCTGTACCTCGCCGAGCAGGGGGAGTACATGGTGGGCGTCTGCATCCAGCGGATGGACCTTTGCGTTCCGTTGGCCAAGCTGCCGAAGAGCGGGATCGTGGAGGAGGTGCAGGCCTTCAAGGATGCCGAGGTCCGGAGGCTGACGCGTGAGTACGGCGCTGCCGCCTGAGTGGCGGGCCCTGGCTGGTGGGGCCTTGGCGGCCTCGCTCGACCCGAGCGAGGCCGCCGGCCCGGCGGCGTAGGAAGTCGGCCCGGTCGACTTCCTACGCCCGGGGGTGTCCGGGCCCGGCGGCGTCGAGGCGGCGGACGAGGGCGCGCAGGGCGCGCAGTTCGCGGTCCAGGGCTTCGGCGCCGCGGGCGGTGAGGGAGACCCAGGTGCGGGGGCGGCGTCCGACGTAGCCCTTGGCGACGGCGACGAGGCCGGACTCCTCCAGGACCTTGAGGTGGCGGGACAGGTTGCCGTCGGTGGCGCCCAACTGCTCTTTGAGGAAGCCGAACTCGACCCGGTCGGCCTCGCGGGCGATGGTCAGGATGCCCAGCCGGACCCGCTGGTGGACGGTGTCGTCCAGGGCCAGGGTCGGGTGCTGCTCCCCGGCTTCGTCGGCAACGCTCATGAGGTGACCGTACGGGATGCCCCCGGTGTGCGGCGGGCCGCCGTCCACTGCGCCAGCCCGGCGGCGAGCAGGACCGCCGCCAGGAGCAGGGCCTTCGGCTGCGGGCCGTCGGCCCAGCCGCCGTCGCCCCGGTCGAGCCACGGCAGCCAGCCGCTCTCCCACGGTGCCGCGAGGTAGGCGGTGAGCAGTGCCGTGTGGAGGAGTCCGGCGGAGGCCGCCAGGGGGCTGCGCTCGGCGAGCCCGAGGACGATCAGGCCGATGCCGGCCACGTACCAGGGCGAGGCGTAGGTGTTCGCGAGCAGGGACAGGGCGAACGGCACGCGGTTCACGAACAGCAGGGCGAGCAGCACGGTGGTGGCCAGGATGCCGAGGCCGACCGCGGTGCCGAGCCAGCCGACACGGCGCGGGACGATCCCGCGGGCCTCGCCGCGCCGCCGGTACCAGCGGGACAGCACCAGCCAGGCGAGCGGGAGCAGCGCGTACCAGACGCCCCAGGCCAGGAAGCGGAGGACGGCTCCGTCGAACTCGCCGGTCCGGCACGGGCCGTCCGGGGTGTGCGACACGCAGAGGTCGATGAGCTCCGAGTAGGCGAAGGTCGGGTAGGAGGTGATGTCCCGCCCGTTGGCGCCGAAGTTGTAGGCCTGGCCGGAGATCGGCGCGGCGGCCAGGGCGAGCAGGCCGAACCCGAGCAGTGGCACCCCCGAGCCGCGCAGCCGTGTTCGGGTCCGGGCCCGGAGTCCTTCCGTCTCGGCGAGGAGTTCGGCCGGCCCGGCCCGGTGCTCTGTCGTCATGATCCACCCCTTGTCGCGCCCAATCGCTTTGCTGTGCCATGAACTTTGCATCGCAAAGTGAGCTGCCGTCAAGGGCACTTGGGGACGGCAGGCCCCGGGAACGCCGAGGGCCCGCACGTTCGACGCGAACGTGCGGGCCCTGCGAGGATTCGGGCTCAGCGGGTGGCGAGGGACTCCAGCAGGCGGTCGAGGGAGGTGCCGAGGCCCCAGCGGGCGGAGAGCTCCTCCAGGGTCATCGGGTAGAGCGGCTCGCGGGGGAGGGCCGGGTCGAAGTCCGGCAGCGGGGCGTCGTCGGCGACGCGGACGACCTTGGGGGCGACGTCGAGGTAGCCGGCGCCCTCGACGATGTTGCGGCGGCGGGCCGGGGTGAGCCTGGAGCCGAGGTCGAGGGCGGCGGTGCGGATGGCCGCGAGGTCGCCGTACTCGTTGATCAGCTGGGCGGCGGTCTTCTCGCCGATGCCCTTGACGCCGGGCAGGCCGTCCGACGGGTCGCCGCGCAGGGCGGCCATGTCGGCGTACTGGGCGCCGCGCACGCCGTACTTCTCCAGCAGCAGCGCGTCGTCGGTGACCTGGAGGTTGCCCATGCCCTTGACCGGGTAGAGCACCGTGATCCCGCGGGCGTCGTCCACCAGCTGGAAGAGGTCGCGGTCGCCGGTGACGATCTGCACCGGCCCGGCGGCGCGGGCGGTGAGCGTGCCGATCACGTCGTCCGCCTCGAAGTCGGGGGAGCCGACCCGGGCGATGCCGAGCGCGTCCAGCACCTGCTCGATCACCGGGACCTGCGGGGCCAGCGTGTCGGGCACCTCCTCCTCGCCGTCCTCGGCCGCCTCGGCGACCC
>NZ_JBIVVI010000700.1:0-4889 GCF_044757675.1 Kitasatospora sp. NPDC091257 | reverse complement strand
GGTGTGACCGCGCCCTCACCATAAGCAACCCCGCCCGCGCCCGCGACCCCGGCCCGACGCCCGGAGGCCCCGACCGCCGATACTGGGAGGATGACCACGGACGCCGAGCGGACGGTCGACGAGGCCGTCCGGGCCCGGCCCACCACGGCGCTGCGCCCCTACCTGGCCTGGTACTCCGGCTACCGGCGGCGCGGCCTCGCCCCCGCCGTGCACCGCGGCCTGCCCTCCCCGTACCTGACCTTCATCCTCACCCTCGACGAGCCGCTGGTGATCGCCGGGCACCCCGATCCCGCACAGCCGCCCGGCAGCTACCCGACCCTGCTCGGCGGACTGCACACCACCCCCGCGCTGATCACCCACGAGGGCGCGCAGTCCGGCGTGCAGATCGCCGTGCACCCGCTCGCCGCCCGGGCGCTGTTCGGGCTGCCCGCCGGGGAGTTGGCCGGGATCGACGTACCCGCCGAGGAGGTGCTCGGCCGGTTCGCCCCGCGGCTACGGGAGCAGCTGCTGGCCGCCCCCGACTGGACGGAACGGTTCGCCGTGCTGGACGGGGCGCTGCTGCGGACCGCCCGGCCCTCCGGCCGGGTGCCGCCCGAGGTCGGCCGGGCCTGGCAGGCACTGCGGCGCAGCCACGGCGCGCTGCCGGTGGCGGAGCTGGCCCGGGAGACCGGCTGGAGCGCCCGGCACCTCCAGGAGCGGTTCCGCCGGGAGACCGGGCTGACCCCGAAAGCGGCCGCCCGGGTGATGCGCTTCGACCGCGCCCGGCGCCTGCTCGCCGCCACCGAGCCGCCTCCCCGGCTCGCGGAACTGGCCGTGCGCTGCGGGTACTTCGACCAGGCGCACCTGGCCCGCGAGTTCCGGGCGCTGGCCGGGGCCGCGCCGAGCGCCTGGCTGGCGGCGGAGGGGCCGGAGCAGGCGAAGTTCCGAAACGTCCAAGGCGGGGCGCCGGGTGCGGCCGCAGAGTGGGAGGCGGAACGACCGGCACGACGACCCACGCTTCCCGAGGAGTGAGCCATGGACGCCACCGAGACCCCCGCCCCGCAGGTCTGGCCCAGCCTGCGCGCCACCGACGCCCGGGCCCTGATCCGCTTCCTGGTCGAGGCCTTCGGCTTCCAGGAGGTCGTCACCTACGGCGAGGGCGACGTCGTCGCACACGCCGAACTCGCCTGGCCCGAGGGCGGCGGCGTGATGCTCGGCTCCGAGCGCGGGACGCCCGAGGGCACCGAGCCCTGGCCGGGCCGGCCGGGCGGCTTCACCGCGTACGTGGTCACCGCCGACCCGGACGCCGTGCACGCCCGCGCGGTGGCCGCCGGGGCCCGGATCACCACCGGGCTGTACGAAACCGACTACGGCTCGCGGGACTTCGCCGCCGCCGACCCGGAGGGCAACCGCTGGTACTTCGGCACCTACCCGGGCGCGCCCCGGCCGCCCGGCGGGCGGACGACGGGAGTCCGAGGACGGACCCCGGGAGCCCTCGGGGCGGCCGCCGCCGAACCGGGGCAGACTGGCTGCGGGGGCACCACCGGAGGCGCCGGAGACAGCGGAGGCACCTGAGGCATCGGAGACAGCGGAGGCATCGGAGGCATCGGAGGCGGAGCGTGCCGCAGATGACGGTGGACGGGCGCACCCTCGCCCTCTCCCACCTCGACAAGGTGTACTACCCGCGCACCGGCACGCCCAAGGGCGAGGTGCTGCGCTACTACGCCGCCGTGCACACCGCCCTGCTCCCGCACCTGCGCGACCGCCCGGTCTCCTTCCTCCGCTGCCCGGACGGCGTCGAGGCGGAGGCGTTCGTCGCCAAGAACCCGCCGCCCGGCACCCCGGACTGGGTGCGTACGGTCGACGTGCCGAGCAACACCGGCGAGCTGCGGCAGGTGGTGCTGGAGGACGGCGCGGCGCTGCTGGCGGTCGCCAACCTGGGCTGCCTGGAGCTGCACGTCCCGCAGTGGCACGCGGCCGCGCCCGCCGTCGCCGACCGGCTGGTGCTGGACCTCGACCCCGGCGAGGGCGCCGACGTGCTCACCTGCCGCACGGTCGCCCTGCTGCTGCGGGAGCGGCTCGCGGCGGACGGTCTGGCGGCCTGGGTGAAGACCTCCGGCTCCAAGGGCCTGCACCTGCTGGTCCCGATCGAGCCCACGCCGAGCGCCCGGGTCTCCGGGTACGCGAAGGCGCTGGCCGCCGCCCTGGAGGCCGAGCGCCCGGAGCTGGTGGTGCACACCATGGCCAAGGCCCGGCGCCGGGGCCGGGTGCTGGTCGACTGGTCGCAGAACAACGCCAAGAAGACCACCGCCGCGCCGTACACCCTGCGGGCCCGGCCGCTGCCGACCGTCTCCACCCCGCTGGCCTGGGCGGAGCTGGAACGGGCCACCGAGGAGCGGGGTCTGGTCTTCACGCTCGCCGAGGTGCCCGACCGGCTGGCCGCGCACGGCGACCTGCTCGCCCCGCTGCTGGACCCGGAGCGGGCCCGGCCGCTGCCCGGTGCGCCCTCGGTGTCCGGAGCGCGGCCGCCGGCCCACCAGGTGCTGCACCCGCCCGTCGAGGTGATGCGCCCGGCCGCCGTGACCGCCGTCCCGCCCGCCGACGGCCTGGGCGGCGGGGGCGTGCAGTACGAGCTGAAGCTGGACGGCTTCCGCTGCGTGGCCTTCGCCCGGGGCGGGCGGCCCGCGTACCTCCAGTCCCGCAGCGGCCGCGACCTCGCCCCCGAGTTCCCGCCGATCGCCGCCGCCGTCGCCCGGCTGCCGGAGGGGCTGGTGCTGGACGCCGAGCTGGTCGCCTGGCGCGGCGGCCGGTTCGCCTTCGGCGAGCTGCTGCGCACCCGCCGGGCCCGTGCCGCCGCCCCCGAGGTGGCTCTCGGCCTGATCGCCTTCGACCTGCTGGCGCTGCCCGGCCGCGACGTCCGCGGGCTGCCGCTCACCGACCGCCGTCGGCTGCTGCTCGCCGCCCTCGCCGACGTCCCGCCGCCGATCCGGCCGGTCATGGCCACCACGGACCGGGCGGAGGCGCTGGAGTGGATGGAGCGGCTCGCCGACACCGGGGTGGAGGGCCTGGTGTGCAAGGCCGCCGCCGCCGCGTACCGGCCGCGCGGCGCGGGCCGGGTCTGGGTCAAGTACCGCCGCGGCGACACCCTGGACGCCACCGTCGGCGCCGTCACCGGCCCGGCCGACCACCCGCACGCGCTGGTCCTGCGGCTCGACGACGGCCGGGTGCTCCTGACCTCCCCGCGGCTCACCCCGGTCCAGTCCGGCGAGGTCGCCGAGGTCGTCCGCCCGCTGCTCGGCCCGCCCGGTACCGACCCCGAGCACGGCCCGGTCCATCCCCTGACCTCGCCCCTGCGCGCCGAGTTCACCCTCACCGGCCGCCCGCCCACCGCGGCCTTCGTCCGCCTCCGGGGCGACTGACGTCGGACCGTGCGCTCACTTCCGGCGCTTCGCCGCCGCGTGGGCGAACTCCGTCACGAAGGCGTCGTCGAACAGCGGCAGGTCGGCGGGCTTGCGGCTGGTGACGAGCGTGCCGGGGCCTCCGTGGCAGACGTGCACCGGCTCGTCCACCCAGTGCGCACCGGCGTTGACCAGGTCGGTGCGCAGGCTGGGCCAGGAGGTGAGGGTGCGGCCGCGTACGGCGTCGGCCTCGATGAGTGTCCAGGCCGCGTGGCAGATCGCCGCGACCGGCCGGCCGGCGGCGCCGAAGGCGTGCACGAAGTCGACCGCCGACCGGTCCAGGCGCAGCCGGTCGGGGTTGGCGACGCCGCCGGGGAGGACCAGCCCGTCGTAGTCGGCCGGGTCGGCCTCGGCGACCAGCGCGTCGACGGCGAAGGTGTCGCCCTCGGCGTGGTGCCGGACGGTCCGGACCCGCCCCTCGGCGGTGGACAGCAGCCGCGGGGTGCCGCCGGACTCGGCGACCGCCTGCCACGGGTCGGTCAGTTCGACCTGCTCGGCCCCGTACGGCGCGACCAGGAACGCGATCGTCCGGCCGGTGAGCGTGGTGGACGGCCAGCCCATGGCGCGGTCGCTCAGCCCGGGTGCGGGGCGGTCAGGTCGACGGCCACGGGCGGAGCGGTGCTGAGCCGGGCGCGCGGGCAGTCGAGGTGGACGGCGCGGTCGAGGTGGTCGAGCCGGGCGACCAGTCCGGCCGGGACGAGCACCCGGGCGCCCGGCACCCAGGGCTCGGCGTCGACCAGCAGGTGGTCGCCGGCGTCCTGCTCGACCCGGCCGACCGGGCCGTCGGTGGCGTGCACCTCGTACCCGACCAGCGCGAGGTCGGCGGCGGGATGGGAGCCCGGGCGGTACTCCCACAGGTCGGTGGTCATGGCGTCACGCCTCCGGCCGGTCCCAGGGGCGCCGATCGCGGCGCTCCCGGCGTTCCCGGAACTCCGTCGGGTCCGCCGGTGCGATACCGCTGCGGGCCTCGCGCCGGCGGCGCAGCAGTTCGGAGGCGGCGACCGCGGCCCCCACCGTCGCCGCCCAGACCACCCCGAGCGCGACCAGCACGGCGGTGGCCGGTGTCCGGGCGCCCACGCCGAAACAGATCGCCGTCATCACCAGGGCGGTCAGCGTCACCCCCGCCGTGACCCTGCGTCCGACCCCGCGGAGCACGCGCCGGACCCGGCTCGGCGCTTTGGCGCCCATCGTGCTCAGCTTCCGGTCGAGCCGTGTGTCCTGGCGCAGATCGGACTCGATCTCCTCGAGGAGCCGCCGCTCCCATCCGCTCAAAGCGGGACCGTCCATCTCGGTCACCTCCGACACTTCCGGTGACGTGCTCGCACCCGGCGGTTGCCCGGTACGGGCCGGCACTAACCGTTGCGGGCACCGCCTGTTCCGGCGCCGACGGGCCCGAAGGCCCGGGGGCGGGCGAGCAGGCTGTCGTCCAGGACCCCCAACAGGGCGGCGGCG
>NZ_JBIVVI010000699.1:0-4897 GCF_044757675.1 Kitasatospora sp. NPDC091257 | reverse complement strand
CTGTTCCCCCCCCCCCCGCTTGGCGTTGGGGGTGGGGGGGGGGGCGGCCCGCGGCACCCGGCCGGGGGGCCCCGCCGCCCCCGGGGGGGGCGGGCGCCGCGGAGGGGAGAATCCATGTCGACGCCGATCGCCGACCACATCACCGCCGAGGGCCCCGCGGTCGCCGGGCCGCTCGTCGTCACCGAGGACGACGGCCTGGCCGAGCACCTGCTGCGGATCTGCGCGGCGGCGGGCACCGAGCCGAGGCTGGTCCGGGGCGCGCCGCCGACGCGGGAGCTCTGGGAAGGGGCCTCGCTGGTCCTGGTCGGGGACGACCAGGCCGTCCGCTGCTCCGGGCTGGGGCGGCGCGGCGGGGTGCTGCTGCTCGGGCTGGACCTGGACGACCCCGGGGTGTGGGTCAGAGCCGTCCAACTCGGGGCCGAGCACGTGCTGTTCCTGCCCGACGCCGAGGCCTGGCTGCTCGACCGGATCGCCGACGCGGCCGAGGGCGTCGGCTGCCCGGCGGTCACCGTCGCGGTGCTCGGCGGGTCCGGCGGGGCCGGAGCCTCGACCCTGGCCTGCGCGCTGGCGGTCGCGGCCGCGCGGGCGGGCCGGCGGACGATGCTGCTGGACGGCGATCCGCTGGGCGGGGGCCTGGACATCCTGCTCGGCGGCGAGCGGGTCAGCGGGCTGCGCTGGCCCGATCTGGCCGGCTCCCGCGGGCGGGTCAGCGGGGCCGAGCTGGCCCGGGCACTGCCGGCGCTCAAACGGCTCTCCGCGCTGTCCTGCCTGTCCTGGGACCGCGGCGACACCCTGACGGTGCCGCCGGAGGCCATGCGCAGCGTGCTGGCCGCCTCCAGACGGCGCGGCGGGCTGGTGGTGGTCGACGTGCCCCGCCACCTCGACGCGGCCGCCGGGCAGGCGCTGGAGCAGTCCGACCTGGCGCTGCTGGTGGTGTCGGCCGAGCTGCGCGCGGTGGCCGCCGCCGACCGGGTCGCGGCGGCGGCCCGGATGAGGCTCGGGGACGTCCGGGCCGTGGTGCGCCCGGCACGGGCCGGCGGGCTCCCGGCCCGGCAGATCGTCCGCGGGCTGCGGTTGCCGCTGGCGGGAGAGCTGGAGCCGGAGCCGGGCCTGGCCCAGGACATCGTGAAGGGCGTCCCGCCCGGGAGCCGGGAGAGCGGCCCGCTCGCGCGCTTCTGCGCGAGCTTCCTGAACGAGGTGCTGCCGCCGGTGCCGGCGGTCGGAGGAGGTGTGTACTGATGGTCCGTCTGCGCAGAACGGTCCTCCGGACCGGCTCGCCCGAACCGGGCGGCGGTGCGCGGGAGCACCGGCCGCTGCGGAGCGTGCCGCCGCCCGGCGGGCCGCCCGAGCCCGCGCACGAGCCCTGCCCGTACGGCCGGACGGCCCGCGAGCAGCGCACGGCGGCGCTGGTGGACGCGGTCCGGCTGCGGCTGGCCGAGTCGGGGGCCGCCCCGACGGCCGGCTCGGTCGCCGCCGCGCTGCGGGCCACCCGCCCGCCGCTCGGCGGGGACGAGGTCCTGGACACCGTGCGCTCGCTGCGCGCCGAACTGGTGGGTGCGGGCCCGCTGGACCGGCTGCTGGCGGCGCCCGACGTCACGGACGTCCTGGTGAACGGTCCGGAGGAGGTGTGGGTCGACCGTGGCGGCGGCCTGCGGCGAGCCGACGGAGTCCGCTTCGCCGACGCCGCGGCGGTGCGGCGGCTGGCCCACCGGCTGGCCACCGCGGCCGGCCGGAGGCTGGACGACGCCCGCCCGTGGGTGGACGCCCGACTGCCGGACGGCACCCGGCTGCACGCCGTGCTGCCGCCGATCGCGGCCGGCTGCACCCACATCTCGCTGCGGGTCTGCCGCCCCCGGCCCTTCACGCTCGACGAGTTGGTGGCGGGCGGGTCGCTGCCACCGGAAGGCGCGCAGCTGCTGGCGGGCATCGTGCGGGCCAGGCTGTCGCTGCTGGTGTCCGGTGGGACGGGCTCCGGCAAGACCACGCTCCTGTCGGCCCTGCTCGGCCTGGTCGGGCCGGACGAGCGGATCGTGGTCGCCGAGGACTCCGCCGAGCTGCAGCCGGCCCACCCGCACGTGGTCCGCCTGCAGAGCCGGCCGCCCAACCAGGAGGGACTCGGCGAGTTCACCCTGCGGGACCTCGTTCGCCAGGCGCTGCGGATGCGCCCGGACCGGCTGGTGATCGGCGAGGTCCGCGGCGCCGAGGTGTCGGACCTGCTGGCCGCGCTGAACACCGGGCACGAGGGCGGCTGCGGCACGGTCCACGCCAACACGGCGGCGGACGTGCCGGTCCGACTGGAGGCCCTGGGCTCGCTCGCCGGTCTCGACCGGCCGGCGCTGCACAGCCAACTGCGGGCCGCGCTCGACGTGGTGGTGCACCTGGTCCGCGACCCGGGCTCGGGGCGGCGCCGGGTGGCGGAGATCCACACGCTGACCGGAGCCGGTGACGGGTCGGCCGTGACCATGCCCGCGGTGGCCTTCCCGGCGTCCGGCGGCCTGCGTCCCGGTGCGGGTTGGGAGCGGCTGATCGGACTGCTGGCGGCACGCGGGGTGTCGCTCGGGTCGGGGCAGCCGTGATCGCGGTGACGGTGACGGTGGCCGGGTCGGCGAGTGCGGACGCGCGGGCGGTGGAACTCGCCTTCGCCCTGCTGCTGAGCGGGTGCGCCGTGGGCGCCCTGCTGCTGCTCGGCGCTGCGGGGCGCAAGGACCGAGGAGGACGGAGGTGAACAATGTGACGCAGAGTCAGCCTGCCTTCTGCTGGGCCGCAGTGCTGTGCCTGGTGGCCGTCGCGGCGTGGCGTGCGGTGCAGGAGCAGTTGCCGGGCGGGCGGCGCTCCAGGCTGGTGCTGGCGGGCAGCGGGCCGCCGGTGCTGCGGGTGGGCCCGGAGACGGTGGTGCGGGCCCGGGGTCGGCTGCCGGGGTTCCTGGCACCCGAACTGCTGCTCCTGCCGGCGGGACTGGCCGCCGGGCAGGCCACCGCCTCGCCGGTGCCGGTGCTCGCGGCGGCCCTGGCCGTCCTGCCGCTGCGCAGGTGGCGGTCGCGCAGGCGCCTGGCGGCGGAGGCCCGGCACCGGGCCGCGGCCGTCGTGGAGCTCTGCTCCGGCCTGGCGGGGGAGTTGCGCGGCGGGGCGACGCCGGAGCAGGCGCTGCACCTGGTGACCGCGCGGCTCGCCGCCGACCCGGCGGGGCTGCGCGGGCTCGGCGAGGAGCCGGTGGCCCGGCTGGCCGCGGGCCGCTACGGCGGGGACGTGCCCGCCGCGCTGCACCTGCTGGCCGAACTGCCGGGCGGCAGTGGGGCCGCGGCCATCGCGGCCTGCTGGCGGGTGGCCGCGGACAGCGGGTCGGGGCTCGCCGCCGCGCTGGACCGGGTCGCCGAGGCGCTGCGCGGCGAGCGGGCGCTGGCGGAGGAGATCGCCGGGGAACTGGCCGGGCCGCGCGCGACGATCGCCGTCCTGGCCGCGCTGCCGGGCATCGGGCTGCTCCTCGGCGCGGCGCTCGGGGCCCACCCGTTGGAGGTCCTGCTGCACACCCCGGCCGGGCTGGGCTGCCTCGTGGCGGGGGCGGTCCTGGAGGGCCTGGGCGTGTTCTGGACGGCACGCATCGTCCGGGCGGCGGCCCACGGCGCGCTGGAGGCTTCTCCGGGGCGGCGCGAGCGAATTCGAGCCTCCGGCCGTACGGCGCCCGGCCCTCGGGCGAGCGGGCGGGTCTGCGGGCTGTCGCGGGTGCGCGCACGGGCGCTCGGGGCGGTGGCGAGGTGATGCGGGGCATCGAGTGGGTCGCGCTCGCCCTCCCGGTGGGCGGGGCGGCCCTGGGGTGGACGCCGGTGCGTGGCCGGGTGAGGCGCCGACGGGTGCTCGCCCGGGCCCGGGGCGGAAAGGGGACGGCAAGGCGAACCGGGCTGACGGCCACGGATGTTGGGCGCCGACGCCGGGCGGTCACAGCGGCCGTCGCCGGGCTCGCGGCGGCGGTGCTGCTCGGTGGTGGCACCGGACTGGCCGTCGGGGTGCTGCTGGCGGTGGGCGTTCACCGGTGGTCGGCCCGGGCGCGGTCGCCGGTCGACCGCCGGGAGGCCCGTGACGAAGAACTGCTGACCAGGCAACTCCCGCTGAGCGCCGAGCTGTTGGCGGCCTGCTTCGGGTCGGCGGCGCTGCCCTCGGAAGCCGTGTCGGCGGTGGGCCGGAGTGTGGGTGCGCCGCTGGGGCCCCGGCTGGTGGCGATCGGGGCCGAACTGGCCCTGGGCGCGCCGCCGGAGCTGTGCTGGAGCCGACTGGGCGAGCAGCACCCGCCGCTGGCGCCGCTGGCGCGCTGCCTGGAGCGCAGCAGCCTCGGCGGCGTCCCCGCCGCGGGCCCGCTGATCGGGCTGGCCCAGGGGCAGCGCACGGCGGCTGCCCGCGCGGCCCACGCCCGGGTCCGCCGGGCGGCGGTGCTCGCCACCGCGCCGCTGGGGCTCTGCTTCCTCCCGGCCTTCGTCCTGATCGGCGTGGTGCCGGTGGTCGTCGGCCTCACCAGCCGCTTCGCGCAGGCGATGTGAACAAGAGCCGGATGCACGGACATCGACGGACGACGAACGACAGGAGGATCTCATGACCGCAGTGATCGCGATCGGGACCGGTACCGGGCGGTCGCTCCGCCCGCTGACCGGGGCGTGGCGGCGGAAGAGCCGTCGGGCAGCCTGCCGGGTGCGCAGGGTGGCCCGGCTCCGGGGCCGCTCGGACGCCGGGATGACCACGGCCGAGTACGCCGTCGGGACGCTGGGCGCGTGCGCCCTCGCGGCCGGGTTGTACAAGGTGGTGACCAGCGAAGCCATCACGGGTGCGTTGACCGACATGCTGGTGCGGGCGCTCCATGCCACCTAGGACGGGCCGTCGAACTCCTGCCTGCCGGCCGGCAGGGGCCGGG
>NZ_JBIVVI010000698.1:0-4898 GCF_044757675.1 Kitasatospora sp. NPDC091257 | reverse complement strand
GCGGTCGAGGCCGCCGAGGCCGAGGTCCGCGAGGCGATCGGCGACCGCCTGGACGTCGCGGCCGTCAACGGCCCGACCTCCGTGGTGGTCTCCGGTTCGGTCGAGGCGGTGGAGGAGTTCGCCGCCCGGTGGCAGGCCGAGGGCCGCCGGATCCGCCGGCTGACCGTCTCGCACGCCTTCCACTCGGCCCTGATGGAGCCGATGCTCGAAGAATTCGCCGCCGTGCTCGGCGGGTTGACCTTCGCCGAGCCGAGCATCCCGGTCGTCTCCGACCTGACCGGGACGCTCGCCGAACCCGGGCTGCTCTCCGCACCGGACTACTGGGTCCGCCAGGTCCGCGAGGCCGTCCGCTTCGCCGAGGGCGTCACCCGCCTGGCGGAGCAGGGCGTCACCCGGTACCTGGAGCTCGGCCCCGACGGCGTGCTCTGCGGGCTGGCACAGCAGTCGGTCGCGGCGGACACCTTCGCTCCGCTGCTGCGCAAGGGCCGCGAGGAGCGGGACACCGGCCTGGAGGCGCTCGCCCGGCTCTGGACGGCGGGCGCCGAGGTCGACTGGTCGGCCGTGCTGCCGGAGGGCCGCCGGGTGGACCTGCCGACGTACGCCTTCCAGCGGGACCGGTACTGGCCGCGGTTGCCGCTCGCGGCGGCCGGCCGGTCCGACGGTGCCGCCGCGGTCCTCGACGACTGCCTCTACCGGATCGACTGGAAGCCGGTCGAGGTCCCGCCGGCGCGGCTCGACGGCGGCTGGCTGCTGGTCACCGACACCGAGGACGACGGCGTGTTCGCGGACACCCTGCTCACGCGACTGCCCGCCGACACCGCCCCGGTCCGACTCGCCGTCGGCGACCTCGACCGGGAGCAACTGGCGGAGCGGCTGCGCGCGCTGGCCGAGAAGGCCCGCGGGATCGCCTACCTGCCCACCGGGCTGGACCGCGGTCTCGTGCTGCTGCACGCCCTCGGCGACGCGGAGCTGGAGGCCCCGCTGTGGATGGTCACCCGGGGCGCGGTGGCCGTGGACGCGGCGGACCGGGTCACCCGCCCCGAGCAGGCGCAGCTGTGGGGCTTCGGCCAGGCCGCGGCGCTGGAGCACCCGCGGAGCTGGGGCGGGCTGGTCGACCTGCCCGCCGAGCCGGACGCCGGCACCCTCGCGGCGCTCGCGGCGGTGCTCGACGGGGCCACCGGGGAGGACCAGCTCGCCCTGCGAGGTGAGCGGGTGCTCGCCCGCCGCCTGGTCCGCACCGACGCGGGAGCGGCCCCGGCGGAGCCCTGGCGGCCGTCGCGGCCCGGCACGGTGCTGGTCACCGGCGGTACCGGCGCGCTGGGCGCGGTCGTCGCCCGCTGGCTGGTCGGCCGGGGCGTCACCGACCTGGTCCTCACCGGCCGCCGCGGCTCCCGGACCCCGGGCGCCGAGGAGCTGACCGCCGAACTGACGGCGGCCGGCGCCCGGGTGACGGTGGCCGCGTGCGACGCCGCCGACCGGGAGGCGCTGGCGGCGACGCTGGCCGCGGTCCCGGCCGACCGCCCGCTGATCGGCGTCGTGCACGCGGCCGGTGTCGCCCAGTCGGCGATGCTGGCGCAGACCGGCGTCGAGGACATCGCGAGGATCACCGGAGGCAAGGTCGACGGCGCCGCCCACCTGGACGAGCTCACCGCGGAGGCGGACCTGGAGCTGTTCCTGGTCTTCTCCTCCATCGCCGCCACCTGGGGCAGCGGCGGGCAGGCCCTCTACGCGGCGGGCAACGCCTACCTGGACGCCCTGGCCCGGAACCGGCGGGACCGCGGTCTCGTCGGGACGTCGGTCGCGTGGGGCCCGTGGGCGGGCGCCGGGATGGCGGTCGACGGGGCGGAGGAGTACCTGCGCCGCCGCGGACTGACGCCGCTCGACCCGCAGTTCGCGCTCACCGCCCTGGCGGCGGCCGTGGACGGCGGCGCGGACGCGCTGACCGTCGCCGACGTGGACTGGACCCGGTTCGCGCCCGCCTTCACCTCGGGCCGGCCGAGCCCGCTGCTGGGCGACCTGCCCGAGGCGGCCGACGGCCGGTCCCCGGCCGGGGCCGCGGCTTCGGCCGGGACTCCGGCGGCGGACGGCGGGGCGGACGGCGGGGCGCTGCGCGCCCGGCTGGCCGGGCTGGACGCCAAGGAGCGGACGGCCGTCCTGCTGGAGCTGGTCCGGGACGTGCTGGTCGAGGTGCTCCGCTACTCCGCGGCCGAACAGATCGACGAGACCAGGCCGTTCCGCGACCTCGGCTTCGACTCGCTCACGGCCGTCGAGTTCCGCAACCGGCTGGCGCGGGAGTGCGGCGTCGCGCTCCCGGCGACGATCGTCTTCGACCACCCGACCCCGGTCGCGCTGGCAGACCACCTGCACGGCGCGCTCCCGGGCGGCGCCGAGTCGGCCGCGGACGTCGAGCCGCTGCTCGGGATGCTCGACGGGCTGGAGGCGGCGATGACCGTCAACCCGCTGGACGAGCTCTCCCGCTCCAGGGTCACCGTGCGCCTCCAGGCCTTCCTGGCCCGCTGGTCCGCCGGTGCCCCGGTGGAGGAGGACACCATCGCGGACCTCCTCGACGCCGCGGACGACGAGGAACTGCTCAACCTGGTCCGGGAGGAGCTGGGCAACAGCGACCTGGACTGAGCGGTCCCGCCCGGAGGGCCCGCGGACGTGCGGATCGCGGTGCCACCGAGTCGATCGGTGGCACCGCGCCGTGCCGGACCCGTCGAACGGCGCACGAGGAGAGCGGCCGGAGCACGAAGAGGGCGGCCGGAGCACATCGCTCCGGCCGCCCTTCCCCGTCCGTCGGGACTGCTCGACCCGCCGGGGGCCGTCCCGCCGTCAGGCCCCGTCCAGCACCTCCACCAGCGCCGTCAGGAACTCCTTCGGCCGTTCCAACTGCACGCTGTGCCCGGCGCCTTCGACCGCGACCTCGCGCACCCGGCCGCCGGCGGCGGCGTAGCGGTCCAGTACGGCGCGGGTCTGCGCCACCATCGGCTGGGCCGGGCAGGTGTCCGCGCCGGGCCAGCCCGGGACGGCACCGATGGCCCCCAGGTGGGCCAGGTCGAAGAGCGAGGTGTCGGAGACGATCACGTCGGCCGTGCCGCGGATCCACAGGATCGGCGGCTTCGGCTCGACCAGTTCCAGGTCGTCGATCCGGAAGTGGGTCGGCGCCATCGAGTTGAGCACCCCGCGTTCGCCGGGACCGAAGCCCGGCCAGGCCTCGCTCGTGCGGCTGTCGCCCGGGTAGTGGTCCTCCCCGGTCCGGGTGGTCAGCATCGCCGCCACGTAGTGGTCCGGCTCCGCCAGCGGCTCGCTGACGTAGGTGGTGTTCAGCACCGAGAGCGGCGCGAACGGCGACTCGGCGCCCGTCTCGCCCTCGCGCAGCAGCCGGACGAAATCGGGGGCCGCGCCGCCGGCGCCGGAGCCCGCCCCGTCGGGCGAGTTGAGCCGCCCGTCCACCCCGTGGGTGCCGCCGAAGCCGTACGGGGAGACCGGGTTGACCAGGGTGAGCGAACGGACCAGCTCCGGGTGGTCGCGCAGCAGTTGCAGCACCACGCCGCCGCCCATGCTCCAGCCGACCAGGTGGACCGGGCCCAGGGCCAGCGCCCGGAGGTAGGAGAGCAGGTCCTCGCTGTGGTCGCGCAGGCCCCGGGTGGCGTCCACCGGCAGCGGCTCGGTGCGGCCGAAGCCGCGCAGGTCGGGGGCCAGCGGGCGGTAGCGGGCGGGGAGCCCGGTCATGGTCGAGTGCCAGAAGACGCCGGAGGAGACGTTGCCGTGCACCAGGACCACGGGTTCCCCGGTGCGGCCCTCGATCTCGGCGTAGCCCACGGTGAGCCGGTCGGTGGCGATCAGTCGATCGGTGATCATCCGGGATGTCCTCAGTTCAGCCAGCCGGCGACCTGCGCGCTCGCCGCGCTGTCCCAGCCGAGTTGCAGGTGGTTGGCGAGGGCGATCAGCGCGGTGCCGCCGACGGTGCCGAAGCCGGTGGTGTCCAGCGCGCTGGCCACGAAGACCACGCCGTCGCTGGGCCCGCGGTTCTCGTTGAAGATCCCGACGATGCTGGGCGTGCCACCGGCCAGGAGGTAGGCCGTCACCGAGGAGGGCACCCCGGCCTGGTGCAGCGGGGCGATCAGCGAGCCGGCGTTGATCGCGGCCTGGATGCCGCCGCCGTCGGTGTAGAAGCCCTGCCCGCCGTAGTAGGTCGTGTACCAGTCCTGCTGGGTCTGGTCGATGCCGAACACCGAGTCCCAGCGGGCCAGCATCTGCCGCTGCCCCGGGTAGTTGTCGTAGCCGCTCGCGGGGGTGAAGGAGAACTCCGGGTGCGCGGTGTAGGTGCCGTAGCAGGTCATGCGCAGGTGCGGGGACGGGGCGTTGACGGCACCGCCGCACTGCGGCCAGATCGAGAAGTCGTGCGCCCACCCGTGCGCGAACGGGTAGTCGTAGCCGCCGTTCGGGCCGCCGAGGGTGATCAGCTTGCGCACGTCGCCCGCGTACGGGCGGCCCCAGGAGGGCTTCACCGAGGACACGTAGGCCCGCGAGGACATCTCGCCCTTGCTCCACCCCACCACGTCCACCTGCGGGACGCCGAGCTTGGCACGGATCAGCGCGACGGCGTCGCCGACCTCCTGGGCCTGCATCAGGTTGTCGCCCTGCTTGTGCGCGAAGCCGATCGCGAAGACCCGGTAGCCCCGCCCGGCCAGGTTCTGCATCAGCCCGGTGTTCGGGCAGGACATGGAGCCGCAGCCGTAGCCGCCGGACTCGCCGGGGTTGGCCCAGGCCCGGTCCGGGTTGTCGTTGGCGCCGTGCACCAGCAGCACCGGGACCTGGTGCGCGCCGGTGTTCCAGCCCCCCAACGCCCGGCGGCGGGCGAGCGCCGGGGACACGGCGGACGAGCTGACCTCGGC
>NZ_JBIVVI010000697.1:0-4899 GCF_044757675.1 Kitasatospora sp. NPDC091257 | reverse complement strand
CCCGTGCCGCCGTCTCCCGCCCCGGCGCGGGAGACGGCCCCTCACGGGGATCGGCCGGGGTGCGTCGGGGCGCCGCGCGGGATCCGGGCTACTCGTAGCGCAGCGCGTCGGGCCGCATCAGCCGCAGGAGTTGCGGCAGTCCGAGGGCGGTGGTGAGGAGGACCGCGCCGGCCGCGATTCCCGACATGGCCAGCATCGAGCCCCAGTCCACGTTCCACGGGACGCCCGCCGCGTACTGCAGGACCGCCCCCATCAGCAGGCCGCCGACGGCCGCCAGCACCAGGCCCAGGGCCATCGGGAGCAGCGTCTGCCAGAGCACCGACAGGCCCAGGACGCGGCGGCGGGTGCCGACGGCGTTCAGCACGCCGAGCACGCGGCGCTGTTCCCGGAAGCGCTCCAGCTGGCCGACCAGCAGGCTGAGGGAGACCAGCAGGAGGGTGACCGCCGATCCCGCCGTCAGCAGGCGCTTGACCGCGAGGTAGGTGGGGTCGAGCGTGTTGTCGAGCGGGAACCCGGTGCGGGCCTGCGGGTCGATCGCCATCACGGCGGTGGTCAGCTGCTCCTTGGGGTCCGTCAGGCCGTCGGCGAGCGACACCAGGACGGTCGCCGGCTGTCCGCGCAGCGCCTCGGCCGGCACGGCGGCGGGGGTGAGCAGCAGCAGGCCGGATCCGAGCCGCCCGTTGGGGTCCGCGCCCTCGACGGCGGTGACGGTGGCCGTCACGGCGGGCAGCGGGAAGGGGGCCGGCTCGCCGGCGCCCCGGAAGTAGGCGGCGTGGACGGTCGTCCCGGGCCGGACCGGTTCGGCGTCCGGCCGCCCGGCCGGGCCCTGGACCGCGAAGGCGTCACCGTCCTTGCAGTCGGGCAGGGTCGCGAAGCCGCGCAGCACCGTGCAGGAGGCGATCCGGACCGAGGGCAGCTGCCAGGACCTGGCCGTCCCGCTCTCCAGGGAGAACTCGGTGTACGCCGCGGTGGCCTTGACCCCGGCGCTGCGCGCCAGGCGTTCGGCGATGCCGTCGGCGGTGGGCGCGCCGCCGGGGAAGGACACCGACTGCTGGTACGGCCCGGCGGCGGGCACGTCCCGGGTGATGCCCTCGTACTGTGCGCCGATGCCGAGGAAGAGCGTCTGCAGGGCGATCGCCCCGGCGATCGCCACCACGACGCCGCTGACCGCCGCGGCGGCCGGTCCCGAGCCCAACTGCAGGCGGCGGGTGGCCAGTTGCCAGGACAGGCCGCCGCCGCCGGCCCGTCGGGCGACGGCCTCCACCAGCCACGGCAGGAGGGTGCAGACGCCGATCAGCGTCAGCATCACGCCGGCCGCCACGAGGAGCGATCCGCGCGTGCCGTTCACCGGGTCGAAGAGCGCGAGGGCGAACACCGTCAGGGCCAGGCCGGCCGGCGGCAGCATCAGGCGCCATCCGATCCGGCGCCGGCCGGGGCCGGAGCGGCGGACCACGCCGAGCGGGTCGACGGTCGCCCGGCGCATCGCGAGCAGGGTGACGCCGATGCCCATGAGCGGCACGACCACGGCGATCGCGGCGGCGACGGCGGGCTGCGGTGCGACGTCCTCGGGGTAGAAGCTGAATCCGGCGAGCCGGATCCGTCCGATCGCCTGTCGGCCGATCAGGAAGAGCGCCGCGCCGGCGGCCAGGCCCAGCACCGCGCCCACCAGGGACTCCCCGGCGGCGATCCGGGCGGTCATCCGGCGGTCCGCGCCGCCGAGCCGCAGGGCGGCGAGCCGGCGGTCGCGCCGTTCGCCGCCGAAGCGCGCGGCGGCGGCGAGGAAGACCCCGACCGGGGCCAGCATCACCGTCAGGCCCACGGCGTTGAGCAGGATCAGCTTCGGGTCCATGGATTTGGGTGGTGAGAAGTGGCCGAACTCGGTGATCCGGACGGCGCCGGTGTCCACCGAGAGGCGGTCGCCGCCGAGCACGAAGTCGGCCTGGCCGGGTCCGAGCAGCCCGGCCGGGCCGATGGTGCCGACCACGGGGTGGGGCAGGCGCTCGCGCAGCAGCTGGTTGGCGGGGTCCTTCAGCAGGTCGGCCAGGGCCGGGGAGACGGCCATCTCGCCGGGCTTCGGGTAGGCGGCCACCCCGGGCGGGAGCGCCGCGTTCGGGCCCTCGGGCTGGACGATCCGGCCGCGGACGGGCGTGCCGTGGAAGGTGGTGTCGGCGACGGCCACGAGGACCGTCCGGTCGCCGGGGGTGGGCAGGTCCTCGTCCTGGAAGGTGTCGTTCTGCGTGTACAGGCGCTGGTCGCGGTGGTGCACGATGCCGGGGAAGGAGGCGGTGAAGAGCAGCAGGGCCACTCCCAGGCCGACGCCGCAGGCGGTGAGCAGCAGTCGGCCCCAGCCGTCCCGTCCGCTGGTGACGGCCAGTCGGGCGCCGAGGGCGAGCTGGTCCAGGGCCGGCCGGCGGACCTTCGGGTCGGCGGCGCTCACCGGGCGCCCGCCAGGTCTCGGGTGCGGCCGTCGCGGACGACGACCTCGCGGTCCGCGTAGGCGGCGACCCGCGTCTCGTGGGTGACCAGGACGACGGCCGCGCCGGTCTCGCGCGCGGCGAGGGTCAGCAGCTTCATGACGCGTTCGCCGTTGAGGGTGTCGAGGGCGCCGGTCGGCTCGTCGGCGAACACCGCCTTGGGGCCGGTGATCAGGGCGCGGGCGGCCCCCACCCGCTGGCCCTGGCCGCCGGATACCTCGCCGGGGCGCTTGGCGGCGACGTCGGTGACCTCCAGTCGTTCCAGCCACTCGCCGGCGCGGGCCTCGGCGGCCTTGCGGCGCATGCCGTTCAGGCGCAGCGGCAGTGCGACGTTCTCCAGGCAGGAGAGTTCCGGGACGAGCTGGCCGAACTGGAACAGGAAGCCGAACTCGGTGCGCCGCAGGGCGCTGAGCTCGGCGTCGGTGCAGGTGGTGAGGTCACGGCCCTGGTAGCCGATGGTGCCGCGGTCGGGGCGGGTGATGCCGGCGAGGCAGTGCAGCAGGGTGGACTTCCCCGAGCCGGAGGGGCCCATGACGGCGACGAGTTCGCCGGCGGCGACGGTGAGCGAGGCGCCGGCGAGGGCCGGGGTGAGGCCGAAGGACTTGTGCAGGTCCTGGGCGGTGAGCAGGGGTCCGGCGCTGGTCAACGTGGGGTCTCCGTGAGGCGGGCGGTGAGGTCGTCGAGGCGGGCGGCGGTCAGTTCCAGCCAGCGCAGGTCGGCCTCCAGGTGGAACAGCGCGTGGTCGCAGATCAGTTCGTCGGCGAGGTCGCCGGCGAGCTTGCGGCGGGTCAGTTCGCGCATGGTCCGCAGGTGTTCGGCCCGCTGGGTGTCCAGGACGTCGGCGGCGGAGCGTCCGGTCAGGATGGCGAGCACGACCTTGTGGTAGAGGGTGCTCTGCAGGTACGGCTGCGGGTCCTCCGGCTGGGTGAGCCAGTCGGCGAGGTCGGTGACTCCGGCGTCGGTGATCGCGTACCGCTTGCGGTCCGGGCCGCCGCCGGCCTCCACGCCCTCCACGACGACCAGGCCGTTCTTCAGCAGCCGGGAGAGCGTCGCGTACACCTGCCCGTAGTGCAGGGAGCGGTCGCGCCCGAAGTGCTCGTCGTAGAGGCGTTTGATGTCGTATCCGTGGCGGGGCTGGGCTTCCAGGAACCCGAGGAGCATCTGTCCGAGTGACATGATCAAGGACTATACACATCATGTATACATGGTGTGCATAGCGAGGCGGGCCCCGGCGGTGGGGCCGAGGGAGCCGACCGCACCCGCGAGGGCTGCGGCTGGCGGGCGGTCGGTTCCCGCCCCCGGTCGGTCAGGCGTCCGGCTGGGTGACCGTCAGCCCCCAGTGCACGTCGGGGGCCGACGCCTTCACCCCGACGTGGAAGGACCGGCCCTGCTCGGCCGTCACCACCGCCGAGCCCCTGTCGACGGCCTCGGCCGGACAGGGCACGGTGAACTCCACCGGGGTGGTGTCGCCGTAGTACGGCGTGAAGGTGACCCGCACCTCGCCCGCGCCGCCGCTGCCGCCCCGGCAGCCGACCGTCACGGTGACGGGCGGACCGGCCGTGTAGGCGCCGCCGGTGACCGCCCCGCCGTCACCGATCCAGTCCGGGATCCAGATCAGCCCCTCCTGCCCGGGGTAGGGCAGGATCTCGCCCGTCCCCGGCGTCCCGTGCCCGATCTCCCCGATCTCCCCGGCCTGTCCGGCCTGTCCGGCGGACGCCGGGACCGCCGTCACCGCGATCGCCGCCACCGCCGCCACCGCCGTCGTCCAGGCGAAACTCGCACGCCTCATGGTCATCCCCTCCGTGGTGCCGGGCCCGGGCGTCCCGACGCACCCGCACAGTGTCATCCGGCACCGACAGCACCGCCTGAGTACGGATACTCAAGCGCCGCCTGCGCGGGGCGTGACACCGCGGCGGCGGCAGCGGCGCGCAGCCCGAGGGCCGGGCTGGACAGGACCGGTACGGCGGTCGCGGTCCGCTGCGCGGCGTCCGCCATGGACGCCTGGGCGAGGACGACGGCGTCCGCGTCGACCACGGCCTCGACGGCGGTGGCGATCGCGGTCAGGTAGCCGGCGCGGTCGCCGCTCTCGAACCGCTCCCAGGCGCCGTCGACCAGCGTGGCCGTCACCGTGACCGGCCGGCCGGATCGGGCGGCCTCCTCGTCGACGAGGGCCGTGGTCGGGCCCAGGGTGCCGGCCAGTGCGGCGATCACGGCGATGCGTGTCGCCGCTCGGCCGCCGCCGGGTGCGACGGCGACGGCGGCCGCCGCCATCGGACGGTCGACGCGCAGCACGGGCACTCCCAGCGCCGCGGCCCGGGCCTCCGCGAAGCCCCCGATCGTCGAACAGGTGCACAGCACCGCCGCGGCCCCGGCGGCGATCGCCGGGGCGAGAGCCCGGTCGATGTCCCCCGCCACGGCCTCGGGC
>NZ_JBIVVI010000696.1:0-4905 GCF_044757675.1 Kitasatospora sp. NPDC091257 | reverse complement strand
CGAGCGTGGGCGTCGGCGCCGCGGTCGGGACCAGCTCGGCGCTGGCCGGGAAGGTCCGCCCGGCGGTGCTGATGGGCGGCGGCTTCGTGGTCGGCCAGGTGCTCGGCGACGGCGATCTGCTGCTCGCGGGTGGCGAGGTCGGCACGCGGTGCGTAGGCGAGGCCGCCGTTCTCCCGCCACGTGGGCCGGTCGAACTGGAGGCCGCCGTAGTAGCCGTTGCCGGTGTTGACGCGCCAGTTGCCGCTGCTCTCGCAGGCCGCGACGCGGTCCCAGTCGTAACTGCCGCCGTCCGCCCTTCCGGGGTCGGACCCGCCGTCGCGGCCCGGTGGCGCGGCATGGGCCGCCGGGGCGGCGGCGAGGGCCACGGTGAGGGCGCAGAGCGCGGTCGGGACGATGCGGCGCAGACAGACGGTGGGAGGCATGGGCGGCTCTCGGACTGGGGGACAGAACCTGCGCCGTCCGCGGACGGCGCCCTTCCACCCATGCACGCCGGGCGGGGTGTTCCGGCGCCGACACGTCCGGCAGGTCACCCGCACGGCGGCCCGGTACCACCTCGGTGGCCCGCGGCCGATCGGCCGTCACCTCGCCTTCGGGGCCGACCCCTCCCAGCAGGTCGTCGTCTCCTGGCAGGTGCCGGACGCGGTGACCGCGCCCTTCGTCCGGATCGGCGTCCGGCCCGGCGACTTCGGCGCCGGTCCACCGGCGTCCACTCCTGGCGGTACCAGAACGTCGGGCTGATCAGCCTCGACGGCAACGACGTCTGCTACAACACCCCGGCCAACCTCGACTGCACCAAGGGCAAGCAGAAGAAGTGGCTGGAGAGCCGGCTCACGGCGCTCCGCGCCGACACCGGCATCGACTTCATCGTCGTCCACCCGCACCAGTGCACGTACTCCACCTGCCACGACAACGGCGCCGAACTCGGCGCGCAGCAGGACTGGTCCCCACTGTTCGACAAGTACCAGGTGGACCTGGTGCTCAGCGGCCACAACCACGTCTACGAGCGGACCGACCCCATCCGGGCCGGCAAAGCCACCCGCAAGGCCATCCGCAAGGCCGCCTCCGGCGACACCGTCGACCCCGCGAAGGACGGCACCACCTACGTCGTCGCGGGCGGCGGTGGCGGCGGGCTCTACTCCTACCCGGCCTCCGACACCTACCTCGGGCACGAAAGCGCCAACGACAAGCCCGTGCCGATGGTGGTCGCCGACCGGAGCGGCCACAACCAGACCGTCAAGGTCACCTGGTCCAGGGTCCGCTACACCGGCTACTGCCTGGTCGCGGCCGAGGTGACCCCCGCCGCCGCGGGCCGGCCCGCCCGGATGGAGGTGCGCTCCCTGACCGAGGACGGCACGGCCGTGGACCGGGTCACCGTGCAGCGCGGCTGACCCGACCGGCACCCGGCCCGGTCTGAGTACGGCTACTCAGGCGGCCGGCGGCGGCGCTCCGCGAGCATGGAGGTGTCACTTCGCCGCGGGACACGGGGGAACAGCCATGCTCAGCACGATCGCCGCCGCCCTGGTACCCGTCCTCGGCCGGCTGTCCGTCACCTCCGAGACGGCCGGCCCGGTCACCCCGGGCAGCATCGTCGCGGCCAACCACAGCTCCCTGGCCGACCCGGGAGTGGTGCTGGCCGCACTGCGCCGGCTGGGCACCGAGCCGGTGGTCATGGCCGCCGCCGGGCTGTGGCGGGTACCGGTGCTCGGCAGGGCGCTGCGGGCCGGCGGGCACATCCCCGTCCACCGTGGCACCGCCCGGGCGGCCGGCGCGCTGGACGCCGCCGCGGCGGCGCTGGCGGCCGGCCGGGTCGTCCTCATCTACGGCGAGGGCGGTCTGCCCCGGCGCCGGGACTCCCGCGACGCGGAGCCGGGCGTCTTCCGCACCGGCCTCGCCCGGCTCGCGGCGGCGACCGGCGCCCCGGTGGTGCCGCTCGGCCAGTGCGGCGCCCGCCGCCTCAGCTCGGGCGGCACCGCCAAACAGCTCGCCGGCTTCGCCACCGCCCCCCTGCGCCGCCCCGCCCTGCACGTCCACCTCGGCACCCCGCTCCACCTGCCCGGCGACATCCCCGAGGCCACCGCCGCCGCCCACCGCGCCGTCACCGCCGCCTGGCGCACCGCGGAGCGGTGTGTCAGTGGGCGGTGGGACCGTACGGAGCCCGGGTAGGCCAGGCGGGGGAACAGGCGGCTGGGGAGGCCCATGTGAACCGTGAACCGACCATCGACTGGGAGCCGCAGTACCGGGGGAACGGCACGCGTCCCGAGGTCCTCGCGTGCTTCGAGCGGTTCGTCTCCGATCCGGACGAGGAAGGGCTGGCCGCCCTGAAGGAGTCGGCCCTTTCGGCCGACGCCCACGCGGGGGACCTGCACGCCCTGGCGTCGGCCCACCTGGTGTCGGGGCAGTTCGCGGAGGCGGTCCCGCTGCTGGAGTTCCTGGCGGACGCGGGGGCGGACGACCCGGCCGTGCGCTGCGACCTCGCCGGCGCCTACGTCCGGATCGGCAGCGTGGACCGGGCCGGACGGGAGCTGGAGCGCGTCCTCGCCGCCCACCCCGGATGCGTCGCGGCCGAGCGGCAACTCGGCGACGTCCGGGCCTGGTTGCAGTGGCACGAGGCTTCGGTGGACCTCGTGCGGCAGCAGGCCGGCATCCTCTCCGAGCTTGTCGGCGACGGGAGCGGCGGCGCCACCGAGTGGCTCGCCCTGGGGCGGGTGCTGTACCAGCTGGCCGCGGTCCCGCGCAGCGGCGTGGACTGGCCGGACGTGGTGGCCGTCCTGGAACGGGCGCAGCACCTCGAACCCGACCAGGAGCAGGTGCTGGAACTCCTCGCGGCGGCGGCGCACCACGCCGGAGCCGAGGCGCCGTGGCGCGCGGCGCTGCTGGAGCTGGAACGGGTCGCTCCCGGGTCCGGGCACCTCGACCACTGGCGGTCGCTCCCGCCCGCCACTCCCGCCAACCCCGACCGGCTGCTCGCCGTCGCCGCCGATCCGGAGCTTGTCCACGGGGCCGTCCGCGACCTCCGGGCGCAGTACCGGGCGAGTCCCAACAACCCGGACGTGCTGCGCTGCGCGGTGCAGGCGGAGATCGGCACGGGCAACGTGGCCGAGGCGCTGTGGCTGGCCGAGGGCCTCGCCGCCGTCGAGGGGCTCGACTTCTACGGGCACGGCGCCCTGGCGATGGTCTACGGAATGGTCGGCGACAGCCGGGCGCGGCACCACGCCGCCGTGGCGCTGGAGCTGGCGCCGGACGACGACGAACGGGCCTACTTCCAGGATCAGTTGGACGGCCTGAGCGCAGGTTGACGCTGATTGCGGAGCAGTGCCGCGCAGACGTGAGGCGTCAGGCGGCTTCGGCCCGGTCCGTTGCGGCGCCGGTCGGCGGGGAGAGCCAGATCAGCCGGGCGGTGATCCCCGGCCGGCGGGAGAAGTGGCGAACGGCCCGCTCGGGGGAGGGGAGGGTCAGGCGCGCCCGCCCGTCGACGCCGGTGACGTGCGTCGACCCGGCGGCGTCGGCGAACCCCCAGGCCGCGACCCACCCGTCGGCGTCCGCGAGCCCCTCGTCGCACACCTGGACGACGGCGAACAGCCGGGGCGCGGAGTCGAGTACGAGCCCGCACAGCTCCTGGTCGAAGGTCGGGACCGTCGGGGGCCGGGCCGGGATCGGGCGGAGGTTTGGCGAGGGCGCAGCAGCCATGGAAGTCTCCTACCTCAAGGCATGGGTTTGCCGGAGATCAGCACTCTTGGTAGCTGACCCATGTCATACGGTAGCGCTTCCATGGCATAATTTCCATGAAGTCCATTGAAGACTTGCCATGTCACTCCGGATGGTGAACGAGAGGAGCGAGATGTCGACGAGCGGCGCCCCAACCTTGCGGCAACAGCGACTTGGGTTTGAACTGCGCAAACTCCGCGAGAATGCCGGGCTCACCTCAACTGCCGCGGCTGCTCGGGTTGGTGTGAACCAGGCTCACATGAGTCGCATCGAAGTGGGCCGCTACCCGGTAAGCGCAGATCGCGTCCGTGCGTTCGCTCGCGCGTACACGTGCACGGACCAGAGCCTCATCGACGCTCTCGTCGGCATGACCGGAAGACGAGTCCGGGGGTGGTGGGAGGAGTATCGCGACATCCTGCGTCCGAGCGCACTCGACCTCGCCGAGTTGGAGTACCACTGCACCGCGATGAGGATTGCATCAGTGATCCACGTGCCCGGACTGCTCCAGACCGCCGATCATGCCCGTGCCCTCTTTCTCGACGTGTTCCCACCCCTGTCGCCGCCCGAAGTTGAGCACCGCGTCTCTCATCGCATCAAGCGACAAGCGGTGCTCTACGGCGATCATTCGGCCTCGCTGTCGACCGTCGTCCATGAGGCAGCCTTGCGCATGGGGGTTGGTGGTCCGGCTGTGGCTCGAAGGCAGATCAGGCAGCTCATCGAGATGAGCGCCCGGGAGGACATCTCAGTTCGCGTGATTCCCTTCGGTGCTGGGGCGTTCCCTGGTTCTGGCCAGCCGATCGTCTACTTCAGCGCTTCCGTGCCTCAACTTGACACTGTTCAGCTCGACACGGATCACGGGTCCGAGTTCCTCGACGCGTATGCCTACCTGGCGAAGTATCGGATGATCCTGGATCGGCTGGATTCCTGTGCGCTCAGCCCGGTCGAGTCGCGTGATCTCATGGCACGTATCGAAAAGGAAACTTGAGAGGCAAGGTCATGTCGGTCCTCAACTGGCAGAAGTCCAGCTACAGCGTGGAGGCCGCCAACTGCATCTACCTGGCAGCGGCACTCGACAGCACCATCAAGATCCGGGAGAGTGACGAACCTGGCGTTGTCATCACCATGTCGCCCGAGAGCCTCCGTGCCCTCCTTCGTGGCGTCAAGGCGGGGGAGTTCGACCATCTGGCGCGGTAGCCCGCC
>NZ_JBIVVI010000695.1:0-4938 GCF_044757675.1 Kitasatospora sp. NPDC091257 | reverse complement strand
GGGTTCCGGGGGGTGGGGGAGGTTGGATATGCGTAGGACGGCATTGGAGAATCGGGTCCGGCACCACGCGGCGGGTGCGGACAACGGGGAGGTGGCAGCGGAGTGGACCAGCTGACGGCGCACGATCCGAGGCGGATCGGGCCCTTCGAGGTGCTGGGGCGGCTCGGCGCGGGTGGGATGGGACTGGTCTACCTGGCGCGTTCCGCGTCGGGGCGGCGGGTGGCCATCAAGACCGTGCGGGGTGAGCTGGCCGAGGACGAGCTGTTCCGGGTCCGCTTCGCCCGGGAGATCGCGGCGGCCAAGACGGTCGGCGGCTTCTACACGGCGGCCGTGGTGGACGCGGACGCGGACGCCCGGGTGCCCTGGCTGGCCACCGCGTACATCCCGGCCCCCTCGCTGGAGGACCTGGTCGAGGACTGCGGCCCGCTGCCGGTGGAGGCCACCCGCTGGCTGGTCGCCGGCATCGCGGAGGCCCTCCAGTCCATCCACGCGGCCGGGCTGATCCACCGCGATCTCAAGCCCTCCAACGTCCTGGTGGTCGAGGACGGCCCGAAGGTGATCGACTTCGGCATCGCCGCCGGGGTGTCCAGCACCCGGCTCACCATGACCAACGTCGCGGTCGGCACCCCCGCCTACATGTCCCCCGAGCAGGCCCGGGACAGCCGTACCGTCCGGGGCGCCAGCGACGTCTTCTCGCTCGGCTCGCTGATGGTCTTCTGCGCCACCGGGCACCCGCCCTACCGGGGCTCCAACCCCGTCGAGACGGTGTTCCAGCTGCTGCGCGAGGAGCCGGACCTGACCGGCATGCCGCCGGAGCTGATGGACCTGGTCCGCGCCTGCATGCAGCAGGCCCCCGAGCGCAGGCCCACCCCGGCGCAGATCCAGACCGAGCTGGCCCCGCACCTCTTCTCGCGGGACGACGCCTCCGGCGAGGCCGGGGAGTGGCTGCCGGCCAACGCGCTGGAGCTGATCGAGCGCAAGCGGGGCCGCCGTCCGGCCGCCCCGCCGTCGCGCCCGCCGGCCGGCCCGGCCCAGCCGCCCCCGCATCCCCAGGGCCCGCCCGCGCACGTCCCGCCCGCGCACGTCCCGCCGCAGCACCTCGGCCCGGCCGACCCGCGCACCAACCCGGGCGGGCGGCACGCCCAGCCGCCGGCCGGGCCGGTGCACAGCCTGCCGCAGCCGGGCCCGCACTCGGACGCCGAGATCCCGACCGCGAAGATCGCCTCCCCGAACCGGCACCGGGCGCCGACCGGCGGCTCCGTCGAGGTGCAGCTGTCCGGTGCCTCGGTGCGGATAGGCCCGGGGCCGCGGGCCGAGTACGAGCAGCCCGGCCCGAGCACCGCCCCGGCCACGACCGACTGGGTCCGCCGGGCCCCCACCCCGCCGCCCGCGCCGGTCGCCCGCTGGCGCCCCTGGCGGTTCCGGATGTCCAACGACGTCTGGGGCACCCCGGTGGTCGCGGACGGCACGCTCTTCGTCTCCAGCTTCGAGGTGCACGCGCTGGACATCGCCTCCGGCGAGCGCCGCTACAAGACCCGGGACGTCGCCTGGGCGCTCGCGGTGGACGCCGGACGGGTGCACGCGGCGGACGGCCCGCACCTGTACACCGTGGACGCCGCGGACGGCACCGAGCGCTGGCGCACCTCGCTGGACGGCTGGGTCTACTCGCTCTCCGCCGCCGACGGCGTGCTCTGCTGCGGCATCAGGGGCGGCGGCGTCCAGCTCCGCTCGGCCGCCAACGGCGCCGAGCTGTGGCGCGCGGACGACGCCCAGCAGGACTACGAGAACCCGCAGTCCGGCCCGGTCCTGGTGGGCGGCGCCGCCTACTACTACGGCGGCGGGCGGCTGCGCTGCGTCGACCCGCGCGGCGCGGGCCTGCGCTGGTCCTTCCCGGTCGGCGAGGACGTGCCCTCGCACCCGGTGGAGCGCGGCGGCGTGCTGTACGTGTCGGCCGGCACCCGGGTGTACGCGCTGGACGCCGCCAGCGGGGCGGAGCGCTGGCGCTTCGAGGCCCCGGTGGTGCTGTTCACCCCGCCCGCCCTGGACTCCGACGCGGTCTACGTGGCCGACTACCTGGGCACGGTCTACGCGCTGGACGCGGCCACCGGCCTGGACCGCTGGCGCGGGGTCACCGGCCGCCGCCAGGGCGCCGACCCGGTGGTGGTCGCGGACGGCATGGTGCTGGTCGGCAACGGCGAGGTGCTGTACGCCTTCGAGGCGGCCGGCGGCCGGGAGCGCTGGCGCTACACCGCCCGCGGGGAGATCGTCGGCTCCCCGGCGGTGGCCGACGGCCTGGTGCACCTGGGCAGCCGGGACCACTCGCTGCACACCCTGGACCTGGCGAGCGGTCAGCTGCGCTGGGAGCTCGGCACCAAGGGCGAGCTCACCGGCTCGCCGGTGGCGGTCGGCGGCCGGGTCTTCGTCGGCTCCAAGGACCGCTGCGTGTACGCGCTGGACGCCTTCTACGGCACGGCGGTGCCCGCCCGCTGAACCGCGGGGCGGACACCGCCGGGTCGGCGCCGCCGGAGCGGCGGCGCCGGGTCGTGCCTCAGGCCTTGCGGCCCCCGGGGTGGCGGCTGCACCAGCCGTCCCACGCGGAGGAGACCATCTCCGTCACGTCGTGACGGGCGGTCCAGCCCAGCTCGCGGTGGATCAGGTCGGCGGAGGCCACCACGCGGGCCGGGTCGCCGGCGCGGCGCGGGGTCACCTCGGCGGCGGTGTCGTAGCCGGTGACCTTGCCGATCACCTCCAGCATCTCCTTGACACTGACGCCCTCGCCGCGGCCGATGTTCAGCACCAGGGAGGTCGCGCCGGCCGGGTCGGCGGCCATCCGCTGGGCGGCCGCCACGTGCGCCGAGGCGATGTCGGAGACGTGGATGAAGTCGCGGACGCAGGTGCCGTCCGGGGTCCGGTAGTCGTCGCCGAAGATCCGCGGGGCCTCGCCGGCGGTGAGCCGCTCGAAGACCATCGGGATCAGGTTGAACACCCCGGCGTCGGAGAGCTCGGGGGAGGCGGCGCCGGCCACGTTGAAGTAGCGCAGGGCCACGGTGGACATGCCGTGGGCCTTGCCGGCCGCGGCGACCAGCCACTCGCCGGCCAGCTTGGTCTCGCCGTACGGGCTCATCGGGGCGCAGGGCGTGGACTCGGTGACCAGGTCGACGTCCGGCATGCCGTAGACCGCGGCGGAGGAGGAGAAGAGGAAGCGCTTCACCCCGCCCTCGGCGGCGGCCTCCAGGACGGTCTGGAGGCCGATCATGTTCTCGCGGTAGTACAGGAAGGGCTGCTCGACGGACTCGCCGACCTGCTTCTTGGCGGCGAAGTGCAGGATGCCCTCGACGCCGTGTTCGCGGATCGCGGCGTCCAGGGCGGCGCGGTCCAGGGTGGAGCCCTCGATCAGGGGGACGCCGGCCGGCAGCCGGGAGGCGTCGCCGGTGCTGAGGTCGTCCAGGACGGCGACGCGCTCCCCGGCGTCGAGCAGCTGTCGGACGACGTGTCCGCCGATGTATCCGGCACCGCCGGTGATCAACCAAGTCATGTGCCGATCCTAGGCGTTCGGATTCGATCGCCACGTTCGGGCGAGTCGAGGCCGCAAAGCGGACAAAACGGTGAAAAGCTGAGCAGGATTTCCGTGCGTCCACACCTGCGCCCGTTCGGCGCGGTGACGAATCGGAGGCAGCCAGGTGCGCCGTCACAAGGAACACGCCAACCCCCTGCCCGCCGGGCCGCGGCCGATCGGGCCGCGGTCGCCGGGCGGGCGGCTGCCGGGGGCCGTCGCGGTGGCGCTGGCGGCCGTGCTGGCACTGGCCGGGTGCAGCAGCGGCACGTCCTCCTCGTCCACCGTCGCCGCCACCGGTTCGTCCCCGGCGGCCGGCTCCCCGCAGGCCGCCTCGTCGTCCGGCCAGTCGAACGGCGGGACCCAGTTGCAGGACGCCTACCAGGCGGTGATCGCCAACGTGCTGCCCTCCGTGGTGCAGATCACCACCGGCGACAGCCTCGGGTCCGGGATCGTCTACGACGACAAGGGCGACATCGTCACCAACGCCCACGTGGTCGGCACCGCGACCACCTTCACGGTGACCCTCGCCAACAGCACCACGGCGCTGGACGCCGGCCTGGTCGCCAGCTACCCCGACTCCGACCTCGCGGTGATCCGGCTGAACAACCCGCCGAGCGGTCTCAAGCCGGCCAGCTTCGGCGATTCGGGCAAGGTCCAGATCGGCCAGATCACCCTCGCCATGGGCAGCCCGCTGGGCCTCTCCAGCAGCGTCACCCAGGGCATCGTCTCGGCCATCGGGCGGACCGTCTCCGAGCCCCAGGGGCCGGGGTCGCCGGGAGCCACGATCAGCAACATGGTGCAGACCTCGGCGGCGATCAACCCGGGCAACAGCGGCGGTGCGCTGGCCGACCTGGACAGCAAGGTGATCGGCATCAACACCCTCGCCGCGACCGAGCCGCAGACCAACGGCGCCGCCGCCCCCGGCATCGGCTTCGCCATCCCGGCGAGCACCATCACCAACATCGCCGACCAGCTGATCAAGCAGGGCAAGGTGACCAACTCCGGCCGGGCCGCGCTCGGCATCACCGCCCGGACCAGCTTCAACCAGCAGTTCCAGCCCTCCGGCGCGGTCATCGTGGAGGTCACCCCGGGCGGGGCGGCGGCCTCGGCGGGGCTCCAGGCCGGGGACGTCATCACCAAGATCGGCGACACCCAGGTGGACTCGCTGAACGCGCTCACCACCGCGCTCGCCTCGCTCAGTCCGGGCACCAAGGTCACCGTCACCTACACCCGCAACGGCGCCACCAAGACCGCCGACGTCACCCTCGGAGAGCTGGCAGCCGCCCAGACCTCGCCCTGAGCCCCGGTACGGGGACGCCGGGCCGCACGCCGCGCAAGGGTTCAGCGGGCCGGGTGCCGTACCGGACCGGCGCCGGGACCTC
>NZ_JBIVVI010000694.1:0-4939 GCF_044757675.1 Kitasatospora sp. NPDC091257 | reverse complement strand
GTACTTCGCCGCTGCCGATGCCAAGGAGTCCGCCGGCGCAGCCCGTGCCCCGGCCTCCGAGCGGTTCCACGCAGCTCCGCGCAAAGATCGTCCCTCGCACGAACGGCACTAGACTTCCGCCATGCTCAAAGCTGACCGCACCTCCCGGATCCTCACGCACCTCACCGAGACGGGCAGTGCCGACGTGCACGAGCTGGCCGGGCTCCTGCGGGTGTCGGCGGCCACCGTCCGCCGGGACCTGCAGGAACTCCACGACCAGGGCCTGCTGCACCGCACCCGCGGCGGGGCGGTCACCGGCGCCGTCAACCTCGAACTGCCGCTGCGCCACAAGCACGGCACGCGGCAGGCGGAGAAGCGCCGGATCGCCCTGGCGGCCGACCGGTTGGTGCCCGACGGCGCGGTGGTCGGCCTGACCGGCGGCACCACGACCAGCGAGCTGGCCCGCGTCCTGGCCGAACGCGGCGGGATCACCATCGTGACCAACGCCGTCAACATCGCGGCCGACCTGATCGTCCGGCCGGACATCCGCCTGGTGGTGGTCGGCGGCATCGCCCGGACCACCAGCTACGAACTGGTGGGGCCGGCCGCCGACCGGATGCTCGCCCAGTACCACCTCGACATCGCGTTCATCGGCGTGGACGGCCTGACCCCCCAGGAGGGCTGCACCACGCACGACGAGATGGAGGCCCAGACCGACCGCGCGTTCCTGCGCAGCAGCGCGCGGTCGGTCGTCCTGGCCGACAGCAGCAAGATCGGCCGGATCACCTTCGCCCGGATCTGCCCGCTCTCCGAGGTCCACGACCTGGTCACCGACGCCGAGGCCACGGCGGAGCAGGAGGAGGCGATCGCCGCCGACGGGGTACGGGTCCTGCGCGCCTGACGCCGGGCCGCCGGCCTCACGGACCCGGGTCCCGAAAGTCCGGACCCCGCAGGCCCGGATCCCGCACCTGCTCATGCAACGCCCGGCCGGGCCTCCCGGCCGGGCGTTTCTGTCGCCGCAACGGTTGACATGAACTCACTAACACAGGAAGCTCTTTCGCATCTGCGCAGAATCAGCGTGTATCAAGCATCTCCGATCACTCATCAAGCGCATACGAAGGCGGTAACTGCGGTGGACAAACGTGTGCCGGCCCTCCTCACGGTGTGCGCCCTCGGCGCCCTCGCCCTCACCTCCTGCGGCAGCGATGGCAGCGGCGGCGGCACCGACGCCGACGGCAAGGTGACGCTCAAACTGGTCGCCGCCGACTACGGCGACAAGGAGTCCAGCTGAAACGGCGCGAGGCGGCGGGCGCCCGGACCGCGGCGTACCCGGCGATGGAGTACCGGCACGGGCCGATCAGCATCGCCGAACCGGGCCGGGTGGCCTGGGTGTTCGGCGCGCCGGCCGCCGGGCTCGCCGAGGACATCACCCGGGCCGGCGCCCTCCTGGTCGCCGGATCCGGTGGAACGGACGGCGCCCTGGACCCGCTGGCCGACCTCGTCCGGGCCCAGCGGCTGGCCGTCGCGGTGGCCGAGTCGCGGGGCTGCGACCCGGACCGGCCGCGGCACCTCACCCGGTCCGTCGTCCTCGGGGACCGGCGCCGTCCCTGACCGGCGCCGTTCGCCCTCACCACCGCGTGCCCTCACCACCGCGTGCCCTCACCACCGCGCCCGATCGCCCGCCCGGGCGCGTCCGGCAGGTCCTGACCGCCCACCTCTTCACCGTCGAACGGAGACACCACCGTGCGCCTGCTCCGGCCCCACCTCCGCCGGGCCGCCCTCACCGCGGCCCTGGCCGTCCTCCCCGCCCTGGCCGGGCCCGTCCTCCCCGCCCGGGCCGCGACCCCCGGCTCCGCCGTCCTCGACCAGGGCCACCAGAGCGTCACCTGGCAGAGCCCGCAGTACGCCAAGGGCACCCTCGGCGACCCCGGCAGCTGCCCCCCGGCCGCGCAGGACCCGGGCGGCACGGTCTGCGACCACTTCGACCTCACCGTGAACGTGCCGGCCGGCTACTGGGACGACAATCCGGAGGGCGGCGTCCCGGTGTCCGTCCGCTGGCAGAACCGCACCGACGACTTCGACCTCTACATCTACGACGCCACCGGCAAGCAGGTGGCCAGCAGCGCGGGCACCGCCGACCCGGAGGCCACGGTGATCCCGAAGGCCTCGGGCACTTACCGCGTCCTGGTGGTCCCCTACGACGTCCACGGCGGCTCCTACACCGGCACCGCCTACCTGCCGCAGACCGCCGACGCCGGCGACCTGACCGGCTTCGGCGGCTCCCAGGGCAGCTACGACATCTCCGCGGGCACCCTGAAGGCCCGGGTCGACTTCCTCGCCGACGACCAGCTGCGCCTGCGCGCCGCCCCGGACGGCGTCCTCACCGATCCGGCGGGCAGCACGATCGTCCGCACGCAGCCCGAGCCGCAGCGGGACACCAGCACCTTCGACGCCGGGGCGTACTACGGCATCCGCTCCAAGGGCCTGGTCCTGCGGGTCTACAAGCACCCGCTGCGGTTCGGCCTGTACACGTCGGACGACCGCACCGCCCTCTGGCAGGAGAGCGCCCCACTGCGCTGGAGCACCGGCGGACTGCGGCAGAGCCTGGTGCGCGGCGCGGACGAGCAGTTCTTCGGCGGCGGCGAGCAGAACGGCTCCTTCTCGCACCGCGACCGGACCGTCCACGTCGCCAACAGCACCGACTGGAACGAGGGCGGCTGGAACAACTCCCAGCCCTTCTACGTCTCCTCCGCCGGCTACGGCGTCTTCCGCAACACCTTCACGCCCGGGATCTACGACTTCGGCTCGCCCGTCCGCACCGGGCAGCAGGAACGCCGCCTGGACGCCTACTACTTCACCGGTGACGTCAAGGCGGTGATCGGCCGGTACACCGACCTGGTCGGCAAGCCCTTCATGCCGCCCGTCTACGGGCTGGAGCCCGGCGACTCCGACTGCTACCTGCACAACGCCAACCGCGGCGAGCGCCACACCCTGGACGCGCTGAAGGTCGCCGACGGCTACGTGGACAACCAGATGCCGCTGGGCTGGATGCTGGTCAACGACGGCTACGGCTGCGGCTACGAGAACCTGCCGCAGACCGGCACGGGCCTGCGCAAGGACCACGCCCAGCTCGGCCTGTGGACCCAGAACGGCCTGCCCAACCAGGCCGAGGAGGTCAAGGCCGGCGTGCGGGTGCGCAAACTCGACGTGGCCTGGGTCGGCAACGGCTACGACTTCGCGCTGAACGCCTGCGACCAGGCCAAGGCCGGCATCGAGGACAACAGCGACGCCCGCGGCTTCGTCTGGCTGCCGGTCTCCTGGGCCGGCGCGCAGCGCTGCGGCGTGCTGTGGAGCGGTGACCAGAGCCTGTCCTGGGACTACATCCGCTGGCAGATCCCGACCTATGCCGGCGCCACCATGTCCGGCATCGCCTACAACACCGGCGACGTCGGCTCGATCTACCGCCGGGACCCCAAGATGTACGCCCGCGACCTGCAGTGGAAGGCCTTCCTCCCGGCGATCATGACCATGGACGGCTGGGCCCGGGACATGACGGGCAAGCAGCAGCGGGACCAGCAGCCCTGGCTGGACGGCGAGCCCTACACCTCGATCAACCGCAAGTACCTGCAGCTCAAGGAACGGCTGCTGCCGTACATGTACACCCTCTCCGCGGAGGCCACCCGCACCGGCGTCGGCGCGGTCCGCCCGCTGGCCCTGGAGTACCCGCACGACCCGAACGCCCTCGGCCCGAACGCCACGTACGAGTTCCTGGCCGGGCCCGACTTCCTGGTCGCGCCGGTCTACTCGGACACCACCGTGCGCGACGGCATCTACCTGCCCGAGGGCACCTGGACCGACTACTGGACCGGCCGCACCTACCAGGGCCCGACCACGGTCAACGGCTACTCCGCCCCGCTCGACACCCTGCCGCTGTTCGTCCGCGGCGGCGCGATCGTCCCGATGTGGCCCAAGGGCACGCTGTCCTGGGAGAACCGGGACCGCTCCGAGCTCGACTACGACCTCTACCCGCAGGCCGCGGGCGACTCCTCCTACACCCTGTACGAGGACGACGGCGTCACCCGGCAGTTCACCGCCGGCTCCTCGGCCACCCAGCAGGTGGACGTGCACACCAACCGCGCCGTGACCAACGTCCGCATCGGCGCCAGCGAGGGCGACTACGCCGGCAAGCCGGCCCAGCGGTCGTACCGCCTCACCGTGCACGGCCGCCCCGCCCCGCGCCTGGTGGCCGGCGACGCGGGCCCGCTGCCCCGGCTGGACTCGGCGGCCGCGCTCGACGCGGCCGGCTCGGGCTGGTACTACGACGCCGCGACCGGGGTGACGACGGTCCGGACGCCGTCCGTCCCCACCGGCGACGGCTTCTCGCTCAACCTGGTCCACGGCGGCAACTGACCGCCCGGCGGCGAGGGGCTTCCACCCCGGTACGGCAAGGGGCCCGTACCGTGCGCGACGCACGGTACGGGCCCCTTTTCCTGCCGGGCGAAAGCCAGGGCAGAGGACTACAGCGGGCGGATGTTCTCGGCCTGCGGGCCCTTCTGGCCCTGCGTGACGTCGAACTCGACCTTCTGGCCCTCAACGAGCTCGCGGAAGCCCTGGGCAACGATGTTCGAGTAGTGGGCGAACACGTCCGCGCCGCCACCCTCCTGCGCGATGAAGCCGAAGCCCTTTTCCGCGTTGAACCACTTCACGGTGCCAGTAGCCATGAGAAATCTCCTTCGAGAGACTGTCCGAAGCCTGCACCATGCAGACTTTCGAGTCGCCGCGATGAGAACCCTCCGGGAAAGAGCCGGGAAACAAAAAATGCGCCTGCGAAGAGCAGGCGCACACAAAGTTCATGGGAACCACAACTGCAACTAAAACAACCGTAGCAGACGTCGGGCCGCCACGGCGGATAACCACGCGAATATTTTCGCCTCACCCTCCCGGGCGTGCCCCCTCACCC
>NZ_JBIVVI010000693.1:0-4950 GCF_044757675.1 Kitasatospora sp. NPDC091257 | reverse complement strand
GTCATGGGGGTCAGCGTAACCGTCGGCCCGGCGGTACGCCCGGCGTGGTCCAGGCCTGCTTCCGGCCAGCTTCGTTTTCCGTGGTCAACCGCCAAGATCCGTTACAGGAACGATAATTGCGCATGTCGCGCCGGTGTCGCGATGGCCGGAACCAGTCCCTCCGGTGCTGTCGGGTGGCCGAATCCGTCCGGCACGATTCGTGAGGGACCTTGTTCGGCCCAAAATGCAGCACCTACGCTCCGAGGAAGTTCAGCGGAGCCGCCACGGGGCTCCGCCGGCCGCTGGGGGGCGGCGTCCTTTTCCTTGTGGTCGTCATCGAGAGCCTCGGTGGAAACCGCCCCGGCCGCTCCCACCCGACCATGTCCTGCTTCGGATTCCTGCTTCAGAGACGGGGTGTTGTGCCATGGGGATTTCCATTCTGGACGACGAGGCGGTGGTGGTCCGCACGCCCGACGAGTTCCTCGCGATGCCGGAGGAGTACCGGGAGATCGCGATCCGCGGCATGGTGGTCAACACCGAGGGCGAGCTCTCCGGCGGCGACGACTACGTGCAGGTCTTCCTGCCGCTGGCCCCCGACGCGGAGGAGCGGCAGGTCTGCGCCGAGCGTGCCGCCGAGGAGTACGACCACTACAAGATCGGCAAGCGGGTCCTCGCCGAGATCGGCGTGGACACCGGCTACATGGAGAAGCAGACCCTGGCCGAGCGGAACCTGTTCCGGGCCCAGGAGTTCCACAACTGCACCACCTGGGCCGAGCGCGGGATCTTCTCCTACATCGGGGAGGAGACGGCCATGGTGATGATCTCCGAGTTCGCGCAGAGCAGCTACCGCCCCTGGGCCGACGCGGTGCGCACCATCATCCTCGACGAGAAGGTGCACATCGCCCACGGCGCCCGGGTGTGCCGCAACCTCGCCGCCACCGACGACGGCCGCGAGCAGCTCCAGCAGGCCCTGGACCGGCTGTGGCCGACCTTCATCCGGATCTTCGGCAGCCCGCGCTCCGAGCGCGCCAGGCTGGCCGTCCGCTTCGGCCTGCGACAGACCACCAACGGCCAGGCCTGCGACCTGTGGCGGGAGAAGGTCACCCCGCGCATCAAGAACCTGGGTCTGCGCCTCCCGGAGTAGCAGTCGCAGCAGCACGCCGATCCCGCGACTCCCGAGGAGCCCACCGCCATGGCAACACCCGTCACCATCGAACAGCGCCCGCTGAGCCGGCGCGAGGCCAAGGCGCGAACCGCCGAACTCCTCGCCGACCGGCCCGACCTGGCCGAACGCCTGCACCGGCTGCGCCGGCTGGGGCGCGAGGTCCGGTCCTGCGAGGTCCACCTCACCAACACCTGCAACATCCGCTGCAAGGGCTGCTGGTACTTCGAGGGCGGCTTCGACACGGCCGTCAAGGAACTCTCCGACCTGGACCGCATCCGGGCCTTCGCCCGCAAGCTGGCCGACGACGGCGTCAACCAGGCCACCCTGATCGGCGGCGAGCCCACCCTCGTCCCGCGCCGGGTCGAGGCCTTCGTCGAACAGCTGCCGTACATCACCATCTCCACCAACGGCCTGCGCCCGATGCCCAAGCAGGGCTTCGAGAAGATCGCCATCGCGGTCAGCATCTTCGGCGGCGGCCCGCTCGACGACGACCTGCGCGCGATCCGGGTCAACGGCTCCAAGTTCACCGGCCTGTTCGACACCGCGCTCAAGCACTACCGCGACGACCAGCGGGCGCTGTTCATCTACGCGCTCTCCGAGGCCGGGGTCGAGCACATCGAGCCCACCGTGCGGAAGATCGCCGAGAACGGCAACATCGTCACCTTCAACTTCTACAGCGAGCACGGCACCGAGACCCCGCTGAAGATCGCCAATGAGCAGCGGGTGCTGGACGAGGCGCAGCGGGTCAAGGACCTCTACCCGCACGCGGTGGTGAGCCACCCGTACTTCATCCGGACCCTGGTGACCGGCCGGACGCACTGGGGCGGCCGCTTCGGCTACGACGTCTGCCCCAGCCTCAGCGTCGACGCCCCCGAGCACGAGGACCGCGTCGCCAACGGCAACCCGGTCATCCCCGGCTTCAACGTCTGGGGCGCCGACTACGAGTCGCTCCAGTTCTGCTGCACCTCCGGCGACTGCGGCGGCTGCCGGGACAGCCAGGCCGTCTACAGCTGGCTGGTGGTCAGCGCCAACCGTTTCCTGGACGACGCGGCCCGGCTGGAGCAGTGGCTGGACATCGCCGAGAGCTACTGGCGCCAGTGGCACTGGGCCCCGTACCACGCGAGCAAGGCCGGCCCCACGGCCTGAGCCCACCGCCCCTGCGCGCCGTCCCCGGCCACCGCCCCCACGGCACCGCCCGTACGTCCCCCGCACCGCCACCGCCGCCCCGCGCGGACGAGGAGAGCCATGCCCGACACACTGGACCGCACCGCCATCGAGAACTTCGTCGTCGACGCCCTGGTCGACCTCGGCGTCGAACGCGAGGGCATCGTCGACGACGCCGCCCTGGACGAGCTGGAGATCGACTCGCTCGACATGGTCGAGCTCAGCCAGTCCATCCGCAAGCAGCTGGGCATCCCGGTGAAGCCCAAGGACTTCGACCAGCTGTACACCGTCGGCGAGGTGCTCGCCCTGTGCCGCCACAAGGCCGGGCTGGAGTGACGCCCCGGGCCGTCGTCACGGGCCTGGGCGCGGTGACCCCGCTGGGCGTGGGCGCCGACGAGCTGCACCGGCGCGCGGTGGCCGGCGAGAGCGGGCTCGCCGACGGGCTCGGGCTGTGCCGGGACTTCCGGCCCGCCGACCACCTGTCGCGCCAGCAGATCCGCCGCACCGACCGCTTCACCCAGCTCGCGCTCGTGGCCGCCGCCGAGGCCCTGGCCCAGGCGGGATGGACGGACGGCCCGCCGCCCTACCCCGCCGAGCGGGTCGCCTGCGTGGTCGGCTGCGCGCTCGGCGGGACGGCGAGCTTCGAGAGCCAGGCCGAGGTGCTCCGGCAGCAGGGCGGGGACTTCGTCTCCCCGCTCATGGTGCCCGCCATGATGGCCAACGCCGGGGCCTCGCAGATCGCCCAGCGGTACGGCTTCCGGGGCGAGGCGCTCTGCCTGGCCTCGGCCTGCAGCAGCGCGACCCAGGCGATCGGCACCGCCCTGCTGCTGCTCGCCGCCGGCGCCGCCGACGCGGTGGTGGTCGGCGGCGCCGAGGCCTCCACCTCCGACCTGGTGCGGGCCGCCTTCCGGACCGCCGGCGCGCTGTCCGAGAGCGGCCGCTCGGTGCCCTTCGACCGCGACCGGGACGGCCTGCTGATCGGCGAGGGCGCCGGAATCCTGGTGCTGGAGACGGCCGGTGGCGCCGCCGCCCGGGGCGCCACCGTGCTCGGCGAGGTGCTCGGCTACGGCGCCACCTGCGACGCCCACCACCTCACCGCCCCGGACCCGACCGGGGAGCCCGCGGCCCGCGCCGTCACCCTGGCGCTCGACGCGGCCGGGGTCACGCCCGGACAGCTCGGCTACCTCAACGCGCACGGCACCGGCACCGTCCTCAACGACCGCTCGGAGTGCGAGGCGCTGCGGCTGGCCCTCGGACCGGCTCTGGAAGGGATTCCGCTGTCCTCCACCAAGTCCTGCACGGGCCACCTCTTCGGCGCGGCCGGCGCGGTCGAGGCCATCGCCACCCTGCAGGCGCTGCGCCACGCCACCGCCCCGCCCACCGTCGGGCTGCGCGAGCCCGACGAGAAGCTCGGCCCGCTGAACCTGATCCACCGCGCCACCGCGCTCGCCGCCCCCGCCCTGCCCGGCGGCCGCCGGGCAGGGCTCTCCACCTCCTTCGGGTTCGGCGGACACAACGCGGCCCTGGTGCTGGCGGCAGCCGACGCGATCGGTACGACGAAAGGCCAGGAGTGATGCTCGGCTTCCACGGACGCCGCTATCTGATCACCGGGGTGCTCAACCAGGACTCCATCGCCTGGCACACCGCCAGGGCGCTCCAGGAGGCGGGCGCGGAGGTCCTGCTCACCGGCTTCGGCCGGGCCCGGCGGATCACCGAGAAGGCGGCGGACGTCCTGCCCCGCCCCACCGAGGTGCTGGAACTGGACGTCACCCGGCCCGAGGACTTCACCCGGCTGGTCAAGGAACTGGAGCAGCGCTGGGGCGGGGTCGACGGCGTGCTGCACGCCGTCGCCGCCGCACAGCAGACGGCGCTGAGCGGCAACTTCCTCACCACCCCGCCCGAGGCCGCCGGACAGGCGCTGCACACCGCCGCCGTCTCCCTGCACTCGCTGGCCACCGCGCTCGCCCCGCTGCTCACCGCCGACGGACGGCGCGGCAGCGTCGTCGGGCTGGACTTCGACGCCAGCGGCGCCTGGGCCGGCTACGACTGGATGGGCGTGAGCAAGGCGGCCCTCGGCGCGGTCTGCCGCTACCTGGCGATGTACCTCGGGCCGTCCGGCATCCGGGTCAACCTGGTGGCGGCCGGCCCGGTGGAGACCGTCGCCGGGCAGGCGATCAGCACCTTCGACCGGATCGCCGACCGCTGGCAGGCCGAGGCCCCGCTCGGCTGGGACCGCAGCGACCCGGCCGTGGTGGTCGGACCGGTGCTGTTCCTGCTCTCCGACCTCGCGGCCACCGTCAGCGGGGAGATCCTGCACGCGGACGGCGGGATGCACGCCGTCCGGATGGGTACCGGCCCGGCCTTCGCGGAAGGGGGCGCGGCATGACGGCGGCCATCGTGGGCGTGGGCGCGGCACTGCCCGAACGCGTCGTCCCCAACGCCTACTTCGAGCGGATCGGCGCCTCCCCGGAGTGGATCGTCAAACGGACCGGCATCGAGGAGCGCCGCTTCCTCGCGCCGGACGGCCGGCTCGCCGACCTCGTGGTGGCCGCCGCCGAGCAGGCGCTGCGCCGCGCCGGGCGCACCGCCGCGAGCATCCGGCACGTCGTGGTCGCCACCATCACCCCCGACCGGGTCACCCC
>NZ_JBIVVI010000692.1:0-4954 GCF_044757675.1 Kitasatospora sp. NPDC091257 | reverse complement strand
GGATGATCCGCCCCGACCTCTGACGGGCCCCTCCCGGGCCCGTCAGCCCTCCGGGAAGGCCAGCCGCAGAGCGGTGTCCACGGCGGCCAGGGCATCCGAGCGGGAGACGCCCAGGCGGCTCGCCCGGGCGGCGAACTCGGCGGCGGCCTCGGCGGTCAGCCGGTGGGCGGCGTCCCCGGTGGCGGCGATCAGCGTGCCGCGCCGGCCGTGGGTCTCCACCACGCCGTCCGCCTCCAGCTCGCGGTAGGCCCGGGCGACGGTGCCGGCGGCCAGCCCCAGCTCCTCGGCCAGGGCCCGGACGGTGGGCAGCCGCAGCCCGGTCGGCAGCTCGCCGGAGCGGGCCCGGTCGGCGATCTGGGTGCGGATCTGCTCGTACGGGGGAGTGGCCGAGGCGGGGTCGACGGACAGCTGCACAGGGGCTCCTGGTGGCGCGGCGGGCGGGTACGGGAAAGCCGCCGGACACGCCCGAGGGCCGCCGACCAGAAGAACTCTGGTCAGCGGCCCTCGGGGTGGCGCGGTGGCGCTTACGGGATCAGTGGTGGCCGTGGCCGCTGGTGATCTCGTGGTGCTCCTCGGCGGTCGGCTTGGGGATCTGGCTGCCCTCGCCGTAGAAGCCGCGGGAGAGCTTGGCCCGGGTGCGGGTGAGGACGCCGGCCTTGCGGGCCACGCCGTTCTCGTCCGTCTGGGCCGGCAGCTCGACCGGCTGGTTCTGGTCGTGCGCGGTGAGCTTGAACAGGTCCTTCTGCGGCAGCTGGGCGTGCACCTCGATGAACTCGCCGTGCGGCAGGCGCTTGATGACGCCCGTCTCGCGGCCGTGCAGCACCTTCTCCTTGTCACGGCGCTGGAGGCCGAGGCACCAGCGCTTGGTGATGATGAAGACGACGACCGGGACGACGAAGAAGCCGACGCGGACGAAGTAGGTGATCGAGTTGATCGACAGGTGCAGGTGGGTGGCGAACAGGTCGTTGCCACCACCCATCAGCAGCACCAGGTAGAGGCTGATCCAGGCGGCACCCAGGGCGGTGCGGACCGGAGCGTTGCGCGGGCGGTCCAGGATGTGGTGCTCGCGCTTGTCGCCGGTGATCCAGCTCTCGATGAACGGGTAGACCGCGATCGAGACCAGGACCAGCGGGAAGATCGCCAGCGGGATCATGACGCCCAGGTTGAGGGTGTGACCGCCCCAGACGCTGATCTCCCAGCCCGGCATGACACGGATCAGACCCTCGGAGAAGCCCATGTACCAGTCGGGCTGGGCGTCCGTGGAGACCTGGTCCGGACGGTACGGGCCGTACGCCCAGATCGGGTTGATCGTGGCGATCGCCGAGACGACGGCGATGAGGCCGAACACCAGGAAGAAGAAGCCACCGGCCTTGGCCATGTAGACCGGCATCAGCGGCATGCCGACGACGTTCTTCTCGGTCTTGCCCGGGCCCGCCCACTGGGTGTGCTTGTGGTAGAAGACCAGGATCAGGTGCGCCACCAGCAGGCCGAGCATGATGCCCGGGATCAGCAGCACGTGGATGGTGAAGAAGCGCGGCACGATGTCGTGGCCGGGGAACTCGCCCCCGAACAGGAACATCTGGACGTAGGTGCCGATCAGCGGGACGGCGAGGATCGCGCCTTCCATGAAGCGGATACCGGTGCCCGACAGCAGGTCGTCCGGCAGGGAGTAGCCGAAGAAGCCGTCGAACATGCCCAGGACCAGCAGCAGGAAGCCGAAGACCCAGTTGATCTCACGCGGCTTGCGGAACGCGCCGGTGAAGAACACGCGCATCATGTGCACGAGCATCGCGGCCACGAAGACCAGGGCGGCCCAGTGGTGGATCTGACGGATCAGCAGACCGCCGCGGACCTCGAAGCTGATGTCCACCGTGGAGGCGTAGGCCTCCGACATCGGGATGCCCTTGAGTGGCACGTACGAGCCGTCGTAGACGACCTCGGCCATCGAGGGCTTGAAGAACAGCGTCAGGTAGACGCCGGTCAGGATGATGATGACGAACGTGTAGAGGCAGATCTCGCCCAGCATGAAGGACCAGTGGTCCGGGAAGATCTTCCGCAGGTTGGCCTTGGCGAGGGAGTAGATCCCCAGCCGGCCGTCCGTCCAGTCAGCCGCGGCTTCCCACTTGTTGGCGGGCTTTTCACGCGTGCTGGAGGGCTTGGCGGCACCGGTCGTGGTGCTGCTCGCGCTACTCATCGAGCACGCTCCCAGTAGCTCGGGCCGACGGGCTCCGCGAAGTCGCCGGTGGCGACCAGGTTGCCCTTCTCGTCAGTGATGATCTTCAGCTGCGGCAGCGGGTGACCGGCCGGGCCGAAGATGACGCGGGCGCCGTCCGCCAGGTCGAAGGTCGACTGGTGGCAGGGGCAGAGCGCGTGGTGGGTCTGCTGCTCGTACAGGCTGATCGGGCAGCCGACGTGGGTGCAGATCTTGGAGTAGGCGAGGATGCCCTCGAAGCCGAGCTCCTTGGACTTCTCGTCCTTGATGTCCTCGGGCGCGATGCGGACCAGCATCAGGGCGTCCTTGGCGATCCGCTGCTGGAAGTCCTCGCTGTGCGTGGACAGGCCCTCCGGCATGGCGAAGGTGAGCGAGCCGATGACGATGTCCTCGGGCTTCATCGGCTGCAGCGTGTTCATGTTGATCAGCGGCAGCGGCTTGGCCTCGGTCGCCTCCTTCCAACCGGTCTCCTTGAGCTTCTTCTCGGGAAGCGGGCCAAGGTCACGGAGCAGGACCACGCCGGAGAGCGGGACCAGCGCCATGGAGCCGATCAGGGTGTTGCGGATCATCTTGCGGCGGCCGAAGCCGGACTCGGCGGCGCCGGTCTTGAACTGCTCGATGACGTCCGCGCGGACCTCGTCGGACGCCTCGATCGGGTGACGCTCGGCCGGCAGCTCGACGTCCGACATCAGGGTGCGGGCCCAGTGGACCGCGCCCGCGCCGATCATGAACAGCGCGATACCCAGGGTCAGGCCGAGCGCGAAGTTCAGCGCGCTGACGTGACCGAGCGGGAAGATGTAGACGATCTTGTCCGGGTCGATGGCCACGTACGAGGCGATGAAGCCCACGGTGGCGAGCATCGAGATCACGAACATCAGCGAGACCTGGCGCTCGGCGCGCTGGGCGGCCCGCTCGTCGATGTCGGTGCGCCGGGGCTCGTGGGCCGGCAGGCCCGGGTCGGCGAACGGGCTGCCGTGGTCGGCCACCTCGCCGGCGGAGCCGTGCGGCTCCGGGAGCTTCTCTTCTGACATGTCGTGGCTCATGACTTCTTGGCCTTGGTGGTGTGGGCGGCGACCCAGATCGCGACCGCGATGAGCGTGCCGAGGCCGAAGATCCAGCCGAACAGACCCTCGGTCACCGGACCGAGGCTGCCCAGGGTGAGACCGCCGGGGTTGGGCTCATCGTTGGTGGTGTGGCGGACGAAGGCCACGATCTGCTTCTTCTGCTCCTCGGGCATGGTGGTGTCCGGGAACGACGGCATGTTCTGCGGGCCGGTCTGCATGGCCTCGTAGATGTGCTTGGCGTCCACGCCCTCGAGCGACGGGGCGTACTTGCCCTTGGTCAGGGCACCACCCTGGCCGGCGAAGTTGTGGCACTGGGCGCAGTTGGTGCGGAACAGCTCGCCACCCTTGGAGATGTCCTCGGGGTTGGTCGAGGTGAACTGCTCCTCCGTCGGGGTCACCGGGCCGGGACCGAGGGAGGCGACGTAGGCGGCGAGCTGGTCGATCTCGGCCTGCGAGTAGATGTTCTTCTTGCGCGGGACCTGGGCGCCGGGCTGCTGGGCCGGCATGCGGCCGGTGCCGACCTGGAAGTCGACGGCGGCGGAGCCGACGCCGACCAGGCTCGGACCGTCACTGCTGCCCTGGCCGTTCATGCCGTGGCAGGAGGAGCAGCCGACGGCGAAGAGCTTCTTGCCCTCATCGATCGCGAGCGACTGCGCGGCGACGTCGGCCTGCGCCTTGTCGGCGGGCGCGAACGCGGCGTACAGCCCCCCGGTTGCCGCCAGGGCGAGAAGTAGGACGACCAGCGCCGCCAATGGGTGGCGCCGTCGTGCGGAGAGCTTTTTCACGGAATAACCCCGGTGTCAGGATCTGGTCGACTGGTGGGTGCACCCGGCGGCCGGTCTGGCCGGCACGAGGCTGCCTGTCTAGGGCTGCGCGCGCGGTCGGTCGGTGGGAGCGTCGGCACCGGCAGAAGCGGCCCGTCGCCGGTGAGGGCGGGGGCCGCAGCCGGTGGCCAGCGACCTGATCAGCTGGTTACTTGATCAGGTAGATGGTCGCGAACAGGCCGATCCACACGACGTCGACGAAGTGCCAGTAGTACGACACGACGATCGCCGCGGTGGCCTGCTCGTGCGTGAAGCGCTTGGCTGCGTACGTCCGTCCCAGGACCAGCAGGAAGGCGATCAGACCACCCGTCACGTGCAGCCCGTGGAAGCCGGTGGTCAGGTAGAACACCGTGCCGTACGGGTCGGAGGACAGCGACAGGCCGTCCTTCTTGACCAGCTCGGTGTACTCGAAGACCTGGCCGCCGATGAAGACCGCGCCCATGGCGAACGTGAGGATGAACCACGCCCGGAGCTTCTTCACGTCACCGCGCTCGGCAGCGAACACGCCGAGCTGGCAGGTGAGCGAGGAGAGCACCAGGATCGTGGTGTTGACCGAGGAGAAGGGCACGTTGAGGGCGTGGGCCTTCTCGGTCCAGAACTCCGGCCCCTTGACGGAGCGGAGCGTGAAGTACATCGCGAAGAGGGCCGCGAAGAACATCAACTCGGAACTGAGCCAGACGATCGTTCCGACGCTGACCATGTTCGGCCGGTTGACCGATCCGTGCGCGTGCCCGGTTTCTACTGCTGTTGCTGTCGCCACGACGGACATTATGTCGGTCCCTTATTCCGTCTTCACGTCGGGGGGTGTCCCTCGGAGTGTCCGGTGCGTGCGGTATGCCCCCTTGGGGGGTGCC
>NZ_JBIVVI010000691.1:0-4958 GCF_044757675.1 Kitasatospora sp. NPDC091257 | reverse complement strand
CCGGGATGCCGGCGGAGCGCAGCCTGGCCTCGGTGAGGGCGGTCAGCCGGGCCGAGACCGGGGCCTCGTCGTCGCGGTGGCGGTCGATCAGCCGGTACTGGACGGAGGCCCTGGCCCAGGCGCGCAGGCTGTCGGGGTCCCCCAGGAGCGCGGGGTTGGCGAGGCAGCGGTCGGCCATGGCGGCGGCGAGCTCCTCGATCCTCGGATCGTCCGGCGCCCAGGCCTCGGCCTCCTGGCCGCGTCTGGCCAGATCGACGAACTCCGGGTCGTCCAGGCGGTGTTCGAGCTGGGTCAGGAAGCCGTCGAAGCCCTCGGGCACCAGTGCCCGCGCCAGCACCAGGGCCTCGCGCTGCGCCGCCACGTAGTCGGGGCCGAAGCCGAGCCCGGGCATCCGCTCCAGGGCCGCGCAGGCGCGGTCGGGCAGCAGGGCCCGGTCGCCGTCGGCGAGCCGGTGCAGGGTGTCGCGGCGCGCGGTCAGTTCCGCGATCCGCTCGTCCAGCCGCCGCTCCACGTCGGCGAGGGCGGCGGTGAACCGCTCGCCGTCGGCGTCGAGCAGCGGCCCGATCTCCGCCAGCGGCACCCCGGCGGCGGCCAGCGTCCGGACCTGCACCAGCCGCAGCAACTCGCCCGACCCGTACCGCCGGTAGCCGGAGGCGTCGCGCTGCGGCTCGTCGACCAGCCCCTGCCGGTGGTAGTGCCGCACCGTCTTCACCGTGACGCCGACGTACGCCGCCGCCTGCCCGATCGTGACTCCGTCGAATCCGTTCGTCATCCGTTCAGCCTGCCGTACGAGCGGATGCCGTACGACCGGAGGCCGTGGGGCCGGTCCCGGTGCCGAACACCTCGTCGACGAGCCGCCGCTGGGCGCTCTGGAACGCCGCCGCGATGGACACGTCGGCGTCGTCCACGTAGTTCAGCCCGGCGGTGAGGGTCGTGCCGCCGTCCGGCGAGCCGTACATCAGCGCCGCCGAGCCGATGGTGGCGCCGTTGTGGTGGAAGACGGTGCCGCCCTCCCTCTCCTGGGCGAACAGCCCCAGTCCGTAGCCGATCGTCGCCTCCGGCGTGCGCATCTCGGCCAGCAGGCCGGGCGGCAGCAGCCTGCCACCGAGCAGCGCGGAGACGTAGGTGTGCAGGTCCCGGGTGGTGGAGATCATGTCGCCGCCGGCCGCGACCCAGGACGGGTCGTGGCGGGTGACGTCGAGCGTCCGCTCCCGCCCGGCGTCCTCGTAGCGGTAGTAGCTGCGGGCGTGCGGCGCGGGGACCTCCGGCGAGGCGCCGGGCGCCACCGTGCCGGTCAGCCCCAGCGGCTCCAGGACCAGCCGCCGCAGCTCCTCGGCGAAGGGGCGGCCGCTGACCCGCTCGACCACCAGCCGGGCCAACACGTAGTTGGTGTTGGAGTAGCTCCAGCCCGCCCCCGGCGCGAACCGCGCCGGCCGGGACAGCGACAGCCGCACCAGCTCCTCGGGCGGGTACGTGCGGAAGCGGGCGTCCACCCACTCCTTGCCCCGCCACGGGACGCCCGGCACGAACGTCCCGTCCTCCGCCGGCTCGCCGGTGTGGTTGAAGACCCCGCTGGTGTGCTGCAACAGCATCCGCACCGTGATCCGCCGGTCCAGCCCGAACCCGGGCAGGTGGTCGCCGGCCGGGTCGTCCAGGGCCAGCCGGCCCTCGGCGACCAGCAGGAGCACCGAGGTCGCGACGAAGCTCTTGGTGACGCTGCCGACGCGGAAGTGCCCGTCGGCCGGCGGCCTGCCGTCGCGGCCCAGCTCGCGGGCCCCGGCGCTGCCGACCCACTCGCCGCGCGCGTCGTTCACCCGCACCTGCACCCCGAGGAAGCCGGACTCGGCGATCTCCTCGATCGCCCGCCGCAGCTCCGGGCGGTCCGGACCGTGGCCGAGGTGGTGGCCGAGGTGGTGGCCGAGGTGGTGGGTGGAGTGGTGGGTGGTGGACATGCTGCCCCCTCGTATCCGTGGGGCCCGCGTGGTCATCGGGCCCGATGAGGGGAGCCTGCACCCTGACCCGAGGTCAACCTCAACCGTGATCCGGCTCACAGCCGCGGCGTGCCCGCACGGACGGGGACGGGGACGGGGTGACCCGGGACCGGGGCCGCCGTCGGCACGATCGGGAAGACGGCGGCCCCGGCCCCGGTACGGGTCCGTACGGGCGGGGCATCGACCGCGGGGTTGCCCGTACGGCTGCGGTCGGCACCCATTCCACGACTTCAACAGGACTTGAAGTCAAGCCCCGTCCGAGGCGAGGCCCCGCCCGAGGGTGCTGTTCCGGGGCGGGGTAGCCTCGCTGCGGCGGGGGACTGCGGAGGACAGACACGGACAAGACGGACAGGGGCGGGCGGATGACGGAGCAGCACAGCTACTGGCGGGTGTCGGACGGCGCGGCGGTCGGCGCCACCCAGGCGCACATCGTGTGGACCAGGGCGGCCTACCCCGCCCTGGTGGAGGTGGCGCGCCGCTACCACGCGGTGATCAGCTACGCGGACCTGGCCGAAGCGGTGCAGGAGGCCTCCGGGGTACGCACCCGGGTCAACCAGCGGCACTGGATCGGCAAGGTGCTGTCCCTGGTGATCCGCGAGGCGCACCGGCGCGGCGACCCGCCGCTGACGGCCCTGGTGGTGCACGCCACGGACGGCCGGGTCGGCCCCGGCTACCAGGAGGTGCTGGCGGTGGCCGGCCAGCCGCCGGTGGCCGCGGAGATGGACCGCGAGCAGCACGCGGCCGCCGCCCGCCTGGCCTGCTACCGGCACTTCGGCGCCGACCTGCCCGCCGACGGCGGCACGCCCGCCCTGGCCCCGCGCCTGCGCGCCTCGGTGGAGCGCAAGGCCGCCGTCGCCGCCCCGCCGCGCCCGCCGGCGATCTGTCCGACCTGCTTCCTGGAGCTGCCCGCGACGCGGGTGTGCGACTCCTGCGGGGCGACCGTCGCGCCGTGAGCGGGGGAGCGCGGCCGTGAGCCGGCGGCCCGAGGGCTGAGCCGGGGGCCCGAGGGCTGAGCGGGTGTCACGTCACACGGCGGCGGGCAGCCGCCCGGGCATCTGCCAGCCCTCGGCGAGGCGGGAGGGGGCCAGGCGCCGCCCGTCGCCGAAGAACTCGCAGAACTTCATGATCAGCGGGTCCCAGCCGACCGGGTCGACGTAGTGGTCGCTGCCGGGCACCAGCAGGCTCTCCTCGACGTGGGCGCGCACCACCGACACCTCGAAGGCGGTGCGCCCGCCGCCCGTCAGCGCCGTCGCCGACTCCACCCGGCACTCCAGCTGCACCGGGCACTCGGCGGCACGCGGCGCCCGCACCAGCTCGCCGGGCAGCTCGGTCATACCGGCGGCGGCGAACTTCCGCCGCTCGTGGCGGTAGCCCTGCTTCAGCCGGTACTCGGCGATCTGTGGGGTGGCGGTCAGCAGCGCGAGGGCGTCCACGGCGTCCACCTGCGCGGAGGAGGGCAGGTTGAGTACGCACTCGCCCTCGCGCCGCAGGTTGGCGGCGGTCTGGGAGCTGTCGCCCAGACCCAGCACGCAGGACTGCCCCAGCCACCACGCCGAGGACATCGGCATGAGGTTGGCGCTGCCGTCCTCGTTGCGGGATCCGATCAGCACCACCGGGGTGCCGAAATAGAGAACCTTGAGATCGATGACCTTGTGCACGGGAACTGCCGTCCTCGGGATGGGGAATCGTTGCGGTCACCGACTCTGCCCCGGCCCGGCCGGGGGCGCTGGCGGTGATCGGACATCACGTTCCCGCAGGTCCCGCAGGTCCTGCGGCTCCCGAGGACGGCAGGGCCCGCCGCGGCGGGCGCTCCGTCAGCCCACCGGCCCCCGGGCGGCGATCAGCCGGGCCCGGCCGTCGCGCAGCCGGTAGGACAGGCCCACCACGGACACCTTCCCCTCGGCGACCTTCGCGGCCAGCGCCTGCGAGCGCTCCACCAGCAGCTCCACGGTCTGGCGGATGTGCTCGTCCACGATCCCGTCGCTGTCCTCGATGCCCGCCGCCTTCGCGGACAGCACGCTCGGGGTCACCCGCTCCACCACGTCCCGGACGAAACCGCCCGGCAGCTGCCCCTGCTCCAGGGATTCCAGCGCCGCCGCCACCGCACCGCAGGAGTCGTGGCCCAGCACCACCACCAGCGGGCAGTCCAGCACGCTCACCCCGTACTCGATGCTGCCCAGCGCCTCCGCACCGGTGACGTGCCCGGCGGTGCGCACCACGAACAGGTCGCCCAGGCCCTGGTCGAAGATGATCTCGGCGGCCAGCCGGGAGTCCGAACAGCCGAACAGCACCGCGAAGGGCCGCTGCGCCGGGGCGAGCGCCGCGCGGCGCCCGGCGTCCTGGTTGGGGTGCTCGGGGTTGCCCGCGACGAACCGGGCGTTGCCCTGCATCATCACCCGCAGCGCCTGGGCGGGGTCGGTCAGGAAGTCGTCCGTGGGGCCGTCGAGCGGGCCGGGCTCGGGCTCGGATATCGGTGTGGGGATCATGTCTGCACCCTAGATCGCCGCAGGTGGAGCCCGCAGCCGGGGGTCAAGGGTCGGACGGCCCCACGGACGGGCCCGTACGACCCCGTGCGATCCGCACGCGACCTCCGTACGGCCTCATGCGCCCCATGCGGGCCCGTACCGCTCCGACGGGCCCGGGCCGCGGGTCCGGCGGCTACGGGGCGGGGCGCAGGGCGAGGACGGTGACGTCGTCGCGGCTGTGGCCGCCGCTCCAGCGCCGGGCCCGCCGGTCGAGGGCCTCGGGCAGGGCGTCGGCGGGGGTGGCGGCGAGGTCGGCCAGGCCCTGTTCGACCGGGTAGAACGTGCCGGAGGCGTCCTGGGCCTCGGTGATGCCGTCGGTGAGCAGGACCAGCACCCCGTCCCCGGGCAGCGCGAAGCGCCGCACGGGGCGCGGCTCGCCGGGGGCGGCCAGGGCGGCGAGGCCGAGCGGGATGCCGGCGTCCAGGGGGACGGGCTCCACGCG
>NZ_JBIVVI010000690.1:0-4968 GCF_044757675.1 Kitasatospora sp. NPDC091257 | reverse complement strand
GCGTCGTCCAGACCGGCCGCGCGCAGCGCGTCCCACTTGCCGGGGTTGGCGGTGCCGTACACCTCCAGGCCCAGGTGCCGGGCCAGTTGGACGGCCGCCATGCCGACGCCGCCGGCCGCCGCGTGCACCAGCACCGACTCGCCGGGCCGGGCCGCGGCCACGTCCACCAGCCCGTAGTAGGCGGTCAGGAAGGCGACGGGCACCGAGGCGGCCTCGGTGAAGGTCCAGCCGGCCGGGATCCGGGCCAGCAGCCGCCGGTCGGTGACCGCCCGGTCGGCGAGGCCGCCGCCGTCGAAGTGGCCGAACACCCGGTCGCCGACGGCCAGATCGGTGACGGCGGCGCCGACCTCGGTCACCACACCCGCGGCCTCGGCGCCCATCACGGCGCGCTCGGGGTACATGCCGAGCGCGAGCAGCACGTCGCGGAAGTTCACGCCGGCCGCGCGGACGCCGATCCGCACCTGGTCGGCGCCCAGCGGGGCGTCGGCCTCGGCGGCGGGTACCAGGGCGAGGGCCTCCAGAGTGCCCTCCTCGGTGACGTCCAGGCGCCAGGCGCCGGGCCCGTCGGGGGCGGTGAGGCCGTGGGCGGCGCTCTGCCGGACGAGCCGGGGGGCGCGGGCCCCGCCCTCGCGCAGGGCGAGCTGCGGTTCGTCCTGGACGGTGGCCCAGGCCTGCCAGTCGGCGTCCTGGCCGGCCGGGTCGCGGTCCAGCAGCAGCACGCGGCCGGGGTGCTCCGACTGGGCGGAGCGCAGCAGGCCCCACACGGCCGCGCCGGCCAGGTCGGTCACCGGCTGCCCGGGGGCGGCCGGGACGGCGCCGCGGGTGACGACCACCAGCCGGGTGTCGGCGAAGCGGTCGGCGGCGAGGAACTCCTGGACGGTGCGCAGGACTTCGGTGGTGGTCCGGCGGACGGCCAGGGCCGGTCCGCCGTCGGATGCGGCGGGCGGCAGGGTCAGCACGACCACCGGGGGCGTCGCGCCGTCCTCGACGGCGTCGATCCCCCGCCAGTCCGAGGCGTCGGGCCGGGCCGGGGCCGGCTGCGCCAGCGGGGTCCAGTCGACGGTGAACAGGGCGTCGTGGACGGCGCGTTCGCCGGCCCGCCGCAGCGTCGCGGCGGCGACCTCTTCTCCATCGGCATCGGCCCGTCGAGCTCCCACACCGTGGGTCCGATGCGCGCCGCCCGGATGTTCGCCCGCCGACTGCGCTCCGAAGGCCTCCTGGACGGGGTGACGGGGGTGCGCGCCGAGCTGTACGGCTCGCTCGGCGCCACCGGCCACGGCCACGGCACCCCGAAGGCCGTCCTGCTGGGCCTGGAGAACGCCTCGCCCCGCACCGTCGACGTCGACCAGGCCGACAAGGACGTCGAGCGGATCATCGCCGAGAAGCGGATCAACCTGGTCGGCGAGCACACCATCGACTTCGACCCGGACACCCAGCTGGTCCTGCACCGCCGCCGCTCGCTGCCGTACCACGCCAACGGCATGACCCTGTGGGCGTACGCGGCGGACGGCTCGACCCTGCTGGAGAAGACCTACTACTCGGTCGGCGGCGGCTTCGTGGTGGACGAGGACGCGATCGGCGCGGACCGGGTCAAGCCCGACGACACCGCGCTGAAGTACCCCTTCCGCACCGGTGACGAGCTGCTGCGGCTCAGCCGGGAGACCGGCCTGTCGATCTCCGGCCTGATGCTGGAGAACGAGAAGGCCTGGCGCAGCGAGGAGGAGATCCGGACCGGTCTGCTGGAGATCTGGTCCGTGATGCAGGAGTGCGTGCGGGCCGGCATGTCCCGCGAGGGCATCCTGCCGGGCGGGCTGAAGGTCCGCCGCCGGGCCGCGTCCGGCGCCCGTGCGCTGCGCGCCGAGGGCATCGGGCCGGCCAACGCGATGGAGTGGGTGACCCTCTACGCGATGGCCGTCAACGAGGAGAACGCCTCCGGGCGCCGGGTGGTCACCGCGCCGACCAACGGCGCCGCCGGGATCATCCCGGCCGTCCTGCACTACTACCTGAACTTCATCCCGGGCGCCGACGACGACGGCATCGTCCGCTTCCTGCTCGCGGCCGGCGCCATCGGCATGCTCTTCAAGGAGAACGCCTCCATCTCCGGCGCCGAGGTCGGCTGCCAGGGCGAGGTCGGCTCCGCCTGCTCGATGGCCGCGGGCGGCCTCGCCGAGGTCCTCGGCGGCACCCCCGAGCAGGTCGAGAACGCCGCCGAGATCGGCATCGAGCACAACCTCGGCCTCACCTGCGACCCGGTCGGCGGCCTGGTCCAGATCCCCTGCATCGAGCGCAACGGCATGGCGTCCGTCAAGGCCGTCACCGCGGCCCGGATGGCCCTGCGCGGCGACGGACGGCACCACGTCTCGCTGGACAAGGCGATCAAGACGATGAAGGAGACCGGGGCCGACATGAAGATCAAGTACAAGGAGACCTCGCGCGGCGGCCTCGCCGTGAACGTCATCGAGTGCTGATCACCCGCTGATCCCGACAGCCTGACGGCCCCCGGCGGAGTCCTGCTCCGCCGGGGGCCGTTTCGCGTGCCTCGGACGCGTCAGGCCTTCGTCTCCGCCTGGGCTTCGGCCCGGGCTTCGGCCGGGGCATCGGTCCGGGTTCCGGCTCCGGCCGGCTCCTGGGCCCGGCGCGGGCGGACCAGGCAGGCGAGGGCGGTCGCCGCGGCCGCCAGCAGGACCCCGCCCACGACCGTGCCGTGCAGGCCGCCGGTGACCGCCGCCCCGACGGCGTCGCGGACCTCCGCCGGGAGGCCGTCGAGGGAGGCCGGGGTCAGCCCGCCGCCGGTGAGCCGGCCGGCCTCGGCGGACCCGAGGCGCTCCGTGAGGGAGTCCGTGAGCCGCGCCGTGTAGACCGCGCCGAGCGCCGCCATGCCGAGCGAGCCGCCGATGCTCCGCAGCAGCGTGACCACGCCCATCGCCGCGCCCATGTCCTGGGGCGGCACGGCCCCCATCGAGGTCAGCAGGGTGCTCTGCATCACCAGGCCGAGGCCGATCCCGGCGACTGCCGTGAGGGCCGAGGCCAGGGCGATCGGGGTGTCGGTGCGCAGGAGCAGCAGCAGTGCGCCGCCGGCCAGGGTGAGCGCGCCGCCCAGCAGCGGGTAGCGCCGCTCGCCGCCCGGCCGGCCCATCAGCCGCGCCGTCACCAGCTGGGTGCCCATCATGCCGAGCATCAGCGGCAGCAGGAGCAGGCCGCCGGCGGTGGGTGAGGCGCCCCGGGCCAGTTGCAGGTAGAGCGGCAGGTAGCCGACCAGAGCGATCATCACCGCGCCGGTGAGGAAGCCGAGCACCTGCGCCACCGTGAAGTTGCGGTCGCGGAACAGCGCGGGCGGGATCAGCGGCCCGGGGGCGCGCAGTTCGGTCCGGACGAACCAGCCCAGCGCGACCAGCGCGACGAGCGCCGTGCCGAGGAGCACCGGGGAGGTCCAGGAGTAGGCGGCGCCGCCCCAGCTGCCGACCAGGGTGAGCGCGAGGATGCCGGTGGTCAGCAGGACGACCCCGGCCCAGTCGAACGGGGCGCGCACCCGCTCGGTCCGCAGCCGTACCCCGACGCCGACCGCGAGCAGCGCGACCAGCCCGACCGGCAGGTTGACGTAGAAGGCCCAGCGCCAGCTCAGCCGTTCGGTGAGGAAGCCGCCGAGCAGCGGTCCGCCGACGAAGGCGATCGGCATCAGCACGCCGACCACCGACTGCACCCGCGCCCGGTCGGAGGCGGGGACGAGCACCCCGATCACCGAGAGCGCGCCGACCATCAGCCCGCCCGCGCCGATCCCCTGGAGGCCCCGGAAAGCGATCAACTGCCCCATGTCCTGGGCGAGTCCGGCCAGCACCGAGCCCGCCAGGAACACCACCACCGCCCACTGGTAGGCGCCCTTGCGCCCGTACAGGTCGCCGAGCCTGCCCCAGAGCGGGGTGGCCGCGGCGGAGGTCAGCAGGTAGGCGGTGACCGCCCAGGAGAGGTGCTCCAGTCCGCCGAGGTCGCCGACGACGGTCGGCAGCGCGGTGCCGATGATCTGCCCGTCGAGGGCCGAGAGGAAGATGCCGAGCATCAGCCCGATGACACCGAGCAACGGCGGCTTGGGCCGCTCCTCGGCCTGCCTCTCGGCCTGCCTCTCGGCCTGACCCTCGACCTGGCTCTCGACCTGGCTCTCGGCCGGTTCCGTGGCCATGGTCTCCGCCCCCTGCCCCGGCTCAGGCCGCGAACGGGCGGGCCCGGCGGGCGTCCCGCAGTGCCTGGGCCCACCAGACGAGCTGGTCGAGCATGGTCTTGGCGGCGGCGTCGGCGGCCGGGTCGATCGCCTTGCCGTCGGCGTCGAAGCGCTGGCCGGCGCCGTGGAAGCTGACCGTGTTGCGGATCGTCGCGGCGTTCAGCTCGGCCAGCACCACCCGGAGCTGTTCGACGGCCCGCAGGCCCCCGGACAGGCCGCCGTACGAGACGAAGGCGACCGGCTTGCCGTGCCACTGCCGGTTGTGCCAGTCGATGGCGTTCTTCAGCGGGGCCGGGAAGCTGTGGTTGTACTCGGGCGTGACGATCACGAAGGCGTCGGCCGCTTCCAGTCGGGGCGATACGGCGGCCAGCAACTCGGCGTCGCCCGGCGGAAGTTCACCGCCGAACGACGGGAAGGTGGTGGGCAGTGGGGTCTCCACCAGGTCGATCCGGTCGGCGGTCAGGTCGCCGTGGGCCTCCAGGTGGCCGAGCAGCCAGTCGGTGACCACCGGGCCGAAGCGGCCCTCGCGGGTGCTGCCGACGAGGACGGCGACCTTCAGGCTCTGCTCCGTGGACATGGGAATCCCCCTCCGGGACAACTGCTGTGTACGGCGTATCTGCCGGATACAACGTACACATCGGCGCGTACGTCGTCCACTGTGGATACGCCGTACACGCGGAGTGCTACGGTGGGCCCGACCCCAGTCGGAAGGAGCCCGCCCCGTGCCCGCTCAACAGGCCCCAGCCGGGGACACC
>NZ_JBIVVI010000689.1:0-4998 GCF_044757675.1 Kitasatospora sp. NPDC091257 | reverse complement strand
GTGGGCGGGAGGGCGGTGAGGGCTCGGGTGCCGGCGTCGTAGGCCCGGCGGCAGACCCGGTCGGCCATCAGGGCGAGCAGTTCGTCCTTGCCGCGTACGTGGTAGTAGAGGCTGCCCGCGTGGGCGTCGAGCCGGTCGGCGACCTGGCGCATGGACAGGTTCTGGTAGCCGACCTCGGCGAAGACGGCCATGCCCGCGTCGACGATGCGGTCCTTGGTGAGCTTCATGACCCTCACCGTACAGCGTTTTCCAACACTGTTCGAAAACTGTGCTAGCTTTGCCCCATCAAGTTTTCGAACGGTGTTGGAAAACGCCGGAGCCAGGGGGAGGAGCCGGACATGGGGGCGATCGTCTTCAACGTGACCACGGCCGCACTGATGGTCATGATGGTCAACTGCGGGCTCGGCGTGGTGGGCCGAGACACCCTGCGCGGACGCCCGCTGCCGTGGGCCGCGATCGCCCTGGCCGCGGTCGCCGTCGCGGGCGTGCTGCTCCAACTCCTCTGGTCCGGCGCGATGGACGCGCTGGACGCGGACCCCGCCAAGTCCGGCTGGTGGCGCGAGCTCACCTCGGTGTTCCTGCAGAACGGCGGCCTGTTCGGCGGCCTGTGGAACCTCGTCACCCTCGCCGCCGTCGCCGCGCTCGCCCAGTGGTACTGGGGCGGTCCGCTCACCCTCGGCTTCTTCCTCGCCGGCATCCTGCTGCCCGGCCGCATCGACACCCTGCTCGGCCTCGGCGGCGGCCCCAGCACCGACCCGCGCAACTTCGCCGGCAGCTCCGGCGCCACCTACTTCCTCGGCGCCACCCTCGCCCTCGCCTTCCTCACCCGCACCCGCCTCCCCAAGGAGATCGCCCTGGCCGCCGGAGTCCCCGCGCTCGGCCTCGCGATGTGGCTCGCCCAGGAGAACGGCCACGGGCTGGTGTCCGTCTACGGCTTCGCCCTCGCGGCGGCCGTCTGGGCCGTCCGCCGCCGCCTGCCCCGCCCGGCCCCCGGCCGGACGGCCTGACCCCGCGACCCGGCGGCGGCAGCGACCTCGACACGGAGCGACGACGGCCCCGACCGGTTCGGTCGGGGCCGTCGTCCGCGCTGGTGGACGGACGGTGGGCAGACGTGGAGCAGGCGGGAACAGGGAGCGGTCGAGGCGGTCCGCCCTTGCCGGACTTTCCGGTCGAGGAATATCGGGGCGACCCGATGGATAGGCTCCCGGGCCATGACCCCAGCCCATCTGGCCGGCCCCCGCCTGGCGCTGCGTGAGATCGAACCCGAGGACACCGACGCCCTCCTGGCGATCTACGGCGACCCCGAGGCCACCCGGCACCTCAGCTTCGAACCCCGGACCCGCGAGCAGGTCGAAGCGATCACCACCCGCTCCATCGACTCCGCGCACGCCACCCCGCGCACCGAGTACTGCCTCGCCGTCACCCGGCGCGGCGATCACCCGTTGATCGGCTACGCGCGCCTGGCCACCGAGCCCCAGCAGGCGGCCACCATCGGCTTCGCCCTCCACCCGGCCGAGTGGGGCAAGGGACTCGGCACGGAGACCGTCCACCTGCTGTGCGACCTCGGCTTCAACGGCCTCGGCCTGCACCGCATCTGGGCCGCCCGCGCCCCGCTCAACGAGGCGTCGGCCTGGACCCTGCTCCGGGCCGGCATGACCGAGGACGGCCGGATCCGCGACCACATCTTCGTCCACGGCGCCTGGCGCGACTCCATCACCTACTCGATCCTGGAACACGAGTGGACGCCGATCGACGGCCTCGACACGGCGAGCGTCACCCGCAGTCCGGATGCGGCGCCCGGCGGCGAGGCCGTGCGGCGACGGTGAAGCCGGACGCGGCTTTGAGTGTTTACATTTCCTTCGGCTTTTCCGAGGTCCTGCGTGTTGCCCCAGGGTTCGGGAGCCCGGAGGGGGTGAGTTCGGCGAACCGGCTGCAGGGGAGGGGGTGGGTGGGCCATCCTCGTGGCCATGACCTCCGAGCAGCCGTCGCCCGCAGCCGGCGCCCGCCCGTCCCGCGGCCTGGTCCTCACCGTCGCCGCCGTGCTGGTCGTCCTGCTCGCGGTGGTGGCCACCGCGGTGCTGTGGCCGGACGACAAGAAGCCGGCCGCCGCGCCGCCGCCGCCCACGCCGACTCCCACGGCCACCCAGACGCCGACACCCACCCCTACGCCCACGCCGCAGCCGCCGTACGCGTTCTTCCCGGTCGGCGCCTGCTTCGACCACCCGCAGCTGAGCCCGGTGATCACCAAGCCGGAGGAACGCCCCTGCGCCGGCGACCACGACGGCGAGGTGATCGCCGACCTCAAGCTCGCGGACGGCATCACCGGCGACATTCCGCTCGCGCTCGCCATGCGGGACGGCTGCAAGGAGGCCGAAGCCGCCGCCAAGGCCCGGCAGGGCGACGGGAAGACCTACTACGGCCGCCAGTTCGGCCCGGCGACCGCCAACTACCAGCAGGGCTGGCGCGACTACACCTGCACCCTGACCGCGAGCAACAAGCAGGGCGGCCCCAAGCTCACCGGGCAGTTGCACCCGTAGCGGTCCCGTCGCCGGCGGCGCTCCGGCGCAGGGAGCGCCGCCCCGCGGGGGAGCCGGGGCGGGCTGACACAATGGTGCTCATGTCCACCACACCCGCCGCCCCCGGCAGCACCGCCCTCGCACCCGAGATCGCCGCGCGGCTCAAGCGCTCCGAGGACGGGCTGGTCCCGGCCATCGCCCAGCAGTACGACACCGGCGAGGTGCTGATGCTCGGCTGGATGGACGACGAGGCGCTGCACCGCACCCTCACCACGGGCCGCTGCACCTACTGGAGCCGCAGCCGCCGTGAGTACTGGGTGAAGGGCGACACCTCGGGCCACGTCCAGGCGGTCAAGTCGGTGGCCCTGGACTGCGACGGCGACACCCTGCTGGTGAAGGTCGACCAGACCGGTGCGGCCTGCCACACCGGCGACCGCACCTGCTTCGACGCCGACGTGCTCCCGCTGTCCTGACCCCACCCCGTCCACAACTCCAGAAGGTGCCGCCCGTCATGGATCTCGAAGCCTTCCGCAAGCTCGCCGTCGACACCCGGGTCATCCCGGTCACCCGCAGGCTCCTCGCGGACGGCCTCACCCCGATCGGCCTCTACCGCAGCCTCGCCGAGGAGCGCCCCGGCACCTTCCTGCTGGAGTCCGCCGAGCAGGGCCGCAGCTGGTCGCGCTACTCCTTCGTGGGGGTGCGCAGCGCCGCCGCGCTCACCGTCGGCCCGGACGGCGGGGCGCGCTGGCTCGGCAGCCCGCCGGTCGGCATCCCCACCGCCGGCGACCCGCTGGAGGTGCTGCGCGCCACCCTGCAGGCCCTGCACACCCCGCGCCGGCAGGACGACGGCCTGCCCCCGCTCACCGGCGGCCTGGTCGGCTACCTCGGCTACGACATCGTCCGCCGGCTGGAGAAGCTGCCCGACCTCAACCCGGACGACCTGGGCCTGCCCGAGCTGACCATGCTGCTCGCCACCGACCTCGCGGTGCTCGACCACGTCGACGGCACAGTGCTGCTGATCGCCAACGCCGTCAACCACAACGACCTGGCCAGCGGCGTGGACGAGGCCTGGGCGGACGCGGTGGCCCGGCTGGACGCGATGGAGGCCGAGCTGTTCAAGCCGGTCGACCCGGGCCTGGCCACCTTCACCCCGGCCGGCCCCGGCGAGGTGCACTCGCCGTTCGGCGGCGAGCCGTACCGGGCCGCGGTGGAGGAGATCAAGGAGCGGATCCGGGCCGGCGAGGCCTTCCAGGTGGTGCCCTCGCAGCGCTTCGAGGCGCCCTGCCCGGCCTCCGCGCTGGACGTCTACCGCGTGCTGCGCACCACCAACCCCAGCCCGTACATGTACCTGTTCCGCTTCCCCGGCCCGGACGGCGGGACCGAGGGCGGCTTCGACGTGGTCGGCTCCAGCCCGGAGGCGCTGGTCAAGGTCAGCGACGGCGAGGCGATGCTGCACCCGATCGCCGGCACCCGGCACCGCGGCGCCACCCCGCACGAGGACGCGGAGCTGGCCGCCGAGCTGCTCGCCGACCCCAAGGAGCGGGCCGAGCACCTGATGCTGGTGGACCTCGGCCGCAACGACCTCGGCCGGGTCTGCGAGCCGGGCAGCGTCGAGGTGGTCGACTTCATGCACATCGAGCGCTACAGCCACGTGATGCACATCGTCTCGACGGTGACCGGCAAGGTCGCCCCGGGGCGCACCGCCTTCGACGTGCTGACCGCCTGCTTCCCGGCCGGCACCCTCTCCGGCGCGCCCAAGCCCCGGGCGATGCGGATCATCGAGGAGCTGGAGCCCACCCGCCGCGGCCTGTACGGCGGCTGCGTCGGCTACCTGGACTTCGCCGGGGACTCGGACACCGCGATCGCGATCCGCACCGCCGTGCTGCGCGGCGGCACCGCGTACGTGCAGGCCGGCGCGGGCGTGGTCGCCGACTCCGACCCGCACGGCGAGGACACCGAGTGCCGGAACAAGGCGGCCGCCGTGCTGCGGGCCGTCGCCACCGCCAATACGCTGCGGAGGCCGGAACTGTCCTGAGGTGCGAGGAGGCGGCCGGGATGCCCGAGGTGCCGTACGACGAGCTGCGCTGGGCGGTCGTGCTCGGTGCCGCCGGACAGCTCGGCGAGCAGCCGGCGGGCCACGGGCGGGTGCTCTCCGGGGTGGCGGTCGACTTCCCGGGGGCACCCGGCGCTCCCGCACCCGCTCCGGGGTCCGGTTCCGCACCCGCTCCGGGGTCGGGTTCCGTACCCGAACCCGGCACGGTGCTCGCCCCGGACCTGGCCGTGCTCGCCCGGGACGCGGTGCGGGGCGGGCGGGGCCGGTTCGCCGCGGCCGGGGTCGAGGCGGTGCTGGAGGTGGCCCGGCCGGGCCTGGCGGAGGCGGCGAGGGCGTACGCGCGCAGCGGCGTGCCGTTGTACGTGGTGGTCGATCCGGTGGCGGCGGTCTGCACCGTGCACACCGCGCCGTCCCCCGAGGGGGTGTACC